>DASQMK010000752.1:0-8259 GCA_035645575.1 Metabacillus sp. | reverse complement strand
TAACTCCATTCCGATAAGACAAACTATGTACTAGAAGTTGAAGGGGAGTAGTTCTTATGTCAAAAATGAAGAAGATAATTGGTGACGTAGATGTAAGTAAGGATTTAGTTTTATTATTAGTGATTGGAGGATTGTATTCCCTTAGTATTGCTCTTTCTAATACATTTGTGAATGTTTACTTATGGAAACAATCCGGAAAGTTTATTGATTTAGCTATTTACAATTTATCAATCGTGGTGATGCAGCCTCTAACCTTTATCTTTGCAGGGAGGCTAGCTAAAAAAGTCGATCGAGTAATCGTATTAAGACTCGGAGTTATATTTTTAGCTTCATTTTTCTTAATTGTCCTTATGATTGGAGGATCTGCTGCGAAATTCCTCATCTTATTAGGCGCAACATTAGGGATCGGATATGGATTTTACTGGCTAGCATTTAATGTATTAACATTTGAAATTACCGAACCTGAAACGAGAGATTTCTTTAATGGATTTTTAGGTGTGATGAATTCCACAGCAGGGATGGTTGGGCCTATTGTTGCAGGGGTAGTTATTTCGAGACTAAAAAACTTTACTGGTTATACGACAATCTTTACAATTTCTCTTTTATTGTTCTCAGGTGCAGTGGTACTGAGCTTTTTTTTAAAGAGAAGAAAAGCCGAAGGAGCATATTTATTAAGACGAATTCTTCATGAAAGAAAGAATAATAAGAATTGGGGGCTTATAACAAGAGCGCATTTTTTTCAAGGTTTACGTGAAGGAACCTTTGCTTTTGTAATTGGTGTGTTTGTTTTTATTACAACAGGTAGTGAATTAGCATTAGGAACTTTTGGTTTAGTAAATTCCGCTGTAGCCTTTCTGGGATATTATTTGGCAACAAGAGTGATCAAGAAGAAAACGCGTAAACGTTTCATTTTAATTGGTGGTACGTTACTTTATTTTTCTATCTATTTAATTCTTTTTGATTTGACTTATCAAAGGCTACTTTTATATGCTGCACTCATTGCTATTGGATACCCTATGTTACTCGTTCCATATATGTCGTTAACATTTGACGTAATAGGAAAGGCTTGGAGCGCTGCCAGAGCTAGAATTGAGTACATTGTGGTAAAGGAGATTTTTCTTAACTCTGGAAGAATCGTTTCAATAGTAGGGTTTATCATTGCTGTTTCTTTCTTTGATGAAAAACAAAGTATTCCGGTTTTACTTGCAATTATTGGTGCTGGTCACTTCGTTATATACTTTTTTGTAAAAAATGTTCATTTAGAAGAAAGTGAAAAAAGTATTGAGCAGACCGGTCGTAAACCAGTTTTAAAGAACAATCTAGTTGATGGTGATAGTAGTGGATAAATTGTATATAAAATAATTCCTTTGTCGGAAATAAAATGTGAGTTTTTTTAATACCTAATACCCATATTTTCGCAAAATATGACAAACTCCATCAAGAATTTACAAAACCTTTACATTCAGTTAAAACGTTATTAACACTCGAGCGTTATTCTATTATTCGTAGGACAAAACAAAAACACTCTTTAGGGGGAATTTTGCAATGAAAAGCTTTAAGAGCCTAATATTACTTTTAGTAATGGGAATTTTAGTAGTATTCTCAGCTGCTTGTGGCGGTGGAGCAAGTACAGAAGAAGAAACAAACACTGGTTCAGGAGATGCTACTGAAGAAGAGACAGCTTTAGAAGGTAGCGTTGTAATCGATGGATCTGGTACAGTTTATCCTTTCATGGCGAAAATGGCAGAAAATTATATGACTGAAAATGAAGAAGTTTCTGTCGAAGTAAGTCGTGCAGGTACTTCTGCTGGTTTTAAAAAGTTCCTAGTAGCTGAAAACGGAACTGATTTCAACAATGCATCTCGTGAAATCAAAGATGAAGAAGCTGCATCAGCTGAAGAGCTTGGTGTTGAATACAAAGAATTCCAAGTTGCACTTGACGGATTAACATTCGTTATCAACAAAGAAAACGATTGGGCAACTGAAATGACTCAAGAAGAGGTAGTAAAGATCTTCCTTGCTGAAGGTGGAGTAACAAAATGGTCTGATATTAATCCGGAATGGCCAGATGAAGAAATCAAGCCAATGGGTCCTAACGAAAATCATGGTACAAACGAATTCATGTTTGAAACAATTATGGAAGAAAAAGATTTCGTTGACTCCGTAAACTTACAACAAGAATATTCTACTCTTGTAGACCTTGTTTCTAAAGATAAAAATGCAATTGCGTTCTTTGGATATGGTTACTACGAAAGCAATAAAGATAAATTAAACGCAGTATCTGTTGACTTTGGTAACGGTCCTGTTGCTCCAAGTTTAGATACAATCGGTTTAGATGAAGAAGCAGGTTACAGTCCCTTCACTCGTCCAGTATTCACATACTTAAACGTTGGATTGGCGAAAGACAAGCCTCAAGTTCTTGATTATGCAATCTACACTATGGAAAATGCTCAAGATGTTGCTACTGAAACTGGCTTTGCTCCATTAAAAGATGAAGTAATTCAAGAATCAATCAGCTATTTAGAAGGATTAAAATAATTATCTTTAATGCTTTTCCTAACTGTTTGGAGATGAGAAGTTTTGCTTCTCATCTTCTTAAGTGTTTTCCTCTAATAAAATTATCTACTAAAATATTTCACCTCTCATAATATATGGAGGATGAAAGGGGTTTTCGATCTTGGATAATAAAGAAAGCATCCGTGACATGATTGAAAAAAAGAGAAGCTCTACAAATCTAACTTCTGTCACAGAAAAGTTTATACCTAAATTCTTGTTAGTAATTGCTGCAATATCAATTCTTACCACTATTGGTATAGTTATTACTCTTTTGACTGAAACAATTAACTTTTTTAGAGATGTTCCATTTTTAGATTTTTATACTGGAACAAATTTAAATCCACTAGGTGAAAATGCACAATTCGGTGTACTGCCATTATTAACAGGAACAATTATTTCTACAGTAATTGCAATGGTTGTCGCCATTCCAGTTGGATTAATGGCTGCTATTTTTTTAAGTGAATATGCTTCCGATAGAGTGCGCAGAGTATTAAAACCAATACTTGAAATTCTTGCTGGTATTCCCACAATCGTATATGGTTTCTTTGCATTTACTTTTGTAACACCATTATTAAGATCCTTTATTCCTGCGTTAGATCCAACTAATATTCTAAGTCCTGGACTTGTAATGGGTATCATGATTATTCCTATGGTAGCCTCACTCTCAGAGGATGCAATGAGTTCTGTGCCGAACTCAATGAGAGAAGGTGCTCTTGCTCTTGGGGCAACCAAACTTGAGGTAACTTGGAAAGTTGTTATTCCTGCTGCTATATCTGGTATTATTGCTTCTTTTGTATTGGGGATTTCTCGTGCCATTGGAGAAACTATGATTGTCGCGATTGCAAGTGGAAGTAATAAGAACTTTACTTTTGATATTACACAGTCTATGCAAACAATGACCGCTTACATCGTTGAAGTAACTGGTGGGGAAGCTCCTGCAGGTTCAACTATTTACTACAGTTTATACGCTGTTGCAATGACATTATTTGTATTTACACTCATAATGAACCTTGTTGCCCAGTATATTTCTCGAAAATATAGGGAGGAGTATTAATTATGAAATATGTAGATGTTGAACAAGTACAAAAGAAGATGGGGTCACGTTTGTTTGCAAATAATCTTGCAAAAGCGTTATTCTTATTATCAACTCTGTTCGGATTAGTTGTATTAGTAACGTTAATTTATCGTGTGTACTCTGATAGTATCGGGTGGATTGATTTTGAATTTATTACGAATAAACTGTCAACAACTGCAGAACGAGCAGGAATCATGGGAGCAATTTCAGGTACTTTATGGTTAATGGTTGTTGTTGCTCCTGTTACAATGTTTTTAGGAGTCGGTACAGCAATTTATCTAGAGGAATATGCAAAGAATGGAAAAATAAAATCTATTATTCAAACTAATATTTCTAACTTAGCTGGTGTTCCATCCGTTGTATTTGGTATCTTAGGATTAACTGTATTTGTACGTAGCTTAGGGTTAGGGAATGTTGTCCTTGCCGGTGGTCTAACCATGTCTTTATTGGTACTTCCAATTGTTGTAGTTACAAGTCAAGAGGCTATTCGTGCTGTCCCGCAATATCTAAGAGAAGCATCTTACGGTATGGGAGCTACTAAATGGCAAACAATTAAAAACATTGTCCTACCAGCAGCAATTCCTGGTATTTTAACTGGACTTATACTTTCCCTTTCAAGAGCTATAGGTGAAACAGCACCACTAGTTGTTATTGGAATTCCAGCATTGTTAATTCCGCTTCCGGATGGAATCTTTGATAAGTTTACAGTTTTACCAATGCAAATTTATTATTGGACGGTTGACTCTGCACTTGTGGCTGAGTACGCAAATCTTGCTGCTGCAACAATTGTTGTACTTTTAATCGTACTATTCTTAATGAATTCAATTGCAATCATTATTAGAAATAAGTTTCAAAATAGATTTTAATTCTTTGGGGGGGGTTTTTAACTATGGCAGTTTTATCCGATAGCGAAAAGAAGAATATAACGACTTTTGACAAAGCCGAGAATCCAGTGGAAAAAAAGAGAGTTGTATATGATACAAAAGATTTAAATTTATGGTACGGTGAAGACCATGCTTTAAAAAACATTAACCTTTCTATTCATGAAAATGAAGTAACTGCGATTATTGGACCTTCTGGTTGTGGAAAATCAACATTTATTAAAACTTTAAACAGAATGGTTGAATTAATACCGGTTGTTCGTATTTCAGGGGATATCAGATATAGGGAAAGTAGTATATTAGATAAAAGCTATCAAGTTGAAGATTTAAGAACAAGAGTAGGTATGGTGTTCCAGAAACCTAATCCATTTCCTAAATCAATATATGATAACATAGCTTATGGACCTAGAATACACGGTATAAAAAATAAAAACATTCTAGATGAAATTGTTGAGAGAAGTTTACGTGGAGCAGCAATCTGGGATGAAGTTAAGGATCGATTAAAAGAAAATGCATATGGCCTATCTGGAGGTCAGCAACAACGTTTATGTATTGCTCGCTGTCTAGCGATTGAACCAGATGTTATATTAATGGATGAACCAACATCAGCACTTGACCCAATATCGACTCTTAAGGTAGAGGAATTAATCCAAGATTTGAAAAAAGATTATAGTATTATTATTGTTACACATAACATGCAACAAGCCGCTCGTATTTCAGATAAAACAGCGTTCTTCTTAAATGGGGAAGTTGTTGAATATGATGTGACTGATAAAATCTTTTCAAATCCTACTGATAATAGAACAGAGGACTATATTACAGGTCGATTTGGTTAATTTCTAAAAAGAAAAAGATCGTGCATGTCCATGGTGCACGATTTTTTTCTTTTGAATCTATTTTTTGTTATGAAAGCGTTGTGATGGGGAAATATATAATTGTATGTACATTGGAGGTAATGATTATGAGTATAAGAGAACGGTTCGATATTGATCAGCAAAAATTGAGAGATAAATTAATTGAGATTGGAAGTCTTACTGAAGTAGCACTTAGTAAGTCAATTGATACGTTAGAAAAACAAAATATCGATGAAGCACTTCAGATTATTGAAGATGACTATAGGGTAGATGATCTAGATGAAGAAATTAACGATTTAGCAATTCTATTAATTGCTAAACAACAGCCTGTTGCGACTGATTTAAGACGGATCATTGTAGCTATAAAGATATCTAGTGACATTGAAAGAATGGCTGATTTTGCAGTTAATATTGCTAAGTCAACCATTCGAATTGGTGATGAACCTCTTGTCAAACCAATAGAAAGTATCAGAAAGATGCACGAGATTGCTTCGAAAATGCTCTCGCTTTCCGTTAAAGCTTTTAATGAAGAGGATCTTGTGCTAGCAAAAGAAGTAGCTGATATGGATGATCAGGTTGATGAATTATATGGAGAAACGATTCGAGAGATTTTAGACCTCATGTCAACTAAAAAAGATAGCTATCAACAACTAATTCAACTAGCATTCATTTGTCGTTATATTGAAAGAACAGCAGATCATGCAACAAACATATCCGAAAGTACGATGTACTTAATTAAAGGACAAAGATATGATTTGAATTCATAATATCTAGGATCTATTCAAAAAAACAGCTAAGAAAATTTTTCTTAGCTGTTTTTCTATCTTGTTATTGCTTCTGCAAGTTGTTGGAAGGTCATACCTTTTTGAACCTCGAATGTCCCCAACTGAACTCTTGTATGATAGTTATTCTTAATTAAGTATTGGTCAAATTCGAAGGAGTCGGAAATAATCGCGTTTTGTTCTAGTAAATTTGAGACCTCACTTGTCGTCATTCCAGCTTTTATCGTCACATTATACTTTATGACATCTTCTTTCTTCTCTTCAGTTTCTTGGGTTGCTTCTGTATTTTCAGTTGTTTCTTCTTTCGGAGCTTCTTCCGATGCTTTTTCGGTTACCTCGGCATTTTTTGATGCTAGTAATTCTTCATATTCATCAATTGAAATGGCTGTTTGTTGGTTACTAGTTAAAAACTTTTCTACTTCATTTTTTGAGAGTTCTCGTTGTTCAGCGTCTGCCTCTGCTTGCTGAGTACCTGATAAAAGATAGGTTCCACCAAGTACAGAGGTTGCTACAATCATACCTGCTGCAAATGCTTGAAAGCCTGTCTTACTCATGTTAATACCCTCTCATTCTGTTCAACGATTGATTTTACTTCATCTACAGTAGTTGCCTCTGACAATGCAATTGCTTCAAGAGACATCCCTTGACGATACTTAGCAAGTATACGTGTAGGGTTACTTTTTTCTTCGTCTTGGAACGAGTTATTTTGTTGTTTTAATGGTGTGTCATTTTGTAGTAATTCTTCTTCCACAATACGCATTTTCTTTTTTAATTTGTAGATCTCTTGCATTGCAGACAATTGAAGATGGTCTAATTCTTGTTCAAGTTCTTTTACATTGTCGCGTTGGAAGAAAGATATACCGATAAGCGCAATGCTTATAATAAACAAAATGATAATCATAATAGTCATATTTTTCACCTTCTTAGATTATTTCCCTCTACCTTTATATCATAATTTTTCATATGAAAGAAGTGATATTTTGAAGAAATTGTTGTTTTTTGACGATATTTCTTTTTTATGAAAATCAACAGACCCAATTTCAATCATGTTAAGATAAAGAGAACATGATGACGAAAGAAGAGGTAACATATGAGCTCCGGACTATTTGTAAATGACGAACGATATATAATACGAAATCATTCGTCTATTTCTGTCGATTATCTCGAAATTATTCCATATCCAGAACATATGATCATCTCATGGAACATGATCATGTCTACTCAAAAACTCTTAACAGATATTCTTGATGAGGACTTTCATGATTTATTATATACCATTAACTTGGTTAGAGTTGAAAAAAATACAGAAGTGTTAACTTTATATATAAAGGGTAGTAGTGGAATAATAGAACTTCCTTCACTATTAAATGGTAGGTATCATTGTGAGTTAGTTGCTCATAATTCACAAAATGAGACCATTACAATTAGAAAATCTAAATCGATCTTTATTTCAGGTAATGAAAGAGAGTCAGGAAATGGAATGTGGAAGGTAATATCAGAGTCTAATAAAAATACTTGGTTAACAGCTTTTTCAGGGTACACAGTATATGAATAATAAGTTAAATAATAATGGGAAAACGATCCTGCTTCTTACAACTGAATTTCATGATCAGTTAATCGGAGGACTTGGAAGGCATGTAAATGATCTTGTTAGAACCGGATCTAAGCATAGAATGACGTTTATAGTGATAACGACCTCTCATACAGGACAAGAATCCTATTCGGTTGAAGAAGAGGGTATCCATATATTTCGTTTACTTCCTTGGCAAGAGGAATCGGTAGATGTATCGGATTATTTTCGAAATCTTAATTTCCGATTTATACAATTTATTCTTCAAGACCTTCACCTGCAATTTGATATTGTTCATGTTCATGATTGGTTTTTTGCGATAGCGGGATGTCAGATAAAAAAACTTTTAAAAAAGCCTCTAGTCTCTACATTTCATTCGACTGAACTAGAACGAAAGCAATTTAATAACGGAAAAGCCATTCCTCAAATTTTAGAGTATGAAGACCAATTGCTTCTAATATCTGACCATATCATTGTATGTAGCGATTATATGAAAAATATTTTGATAAAGCGAAGGGCAAATCGAAATAAATCCATCTCA
>DASQMK010000751.1:0-5663 GCA_035645575.1 Metabacillus sp. | reverse complement strand
CTTAGGCAAACATGTGATAAGGATAAAACTTAAAATAGCAAATCCAAATACAACGAAGAAAACATTATGCAGAGCATTTTCAAGACCTTCCTGGAGGAGCTGTCTTGCTTGAACTGATAGATATGTTCTTTGATCATCGTTTAATAGCATTGTTGTTGAATCGAGATTTAATTCATCCTCTACACCCTTGATAGTAAAGAACGAAATAAGCTGACTGTTTAAAATACCACCTAATAGCGCAGCACCAATCGTGCTTCCTACATTTCTCATAAACATATTAGTTGCTGTTGCAACCCCTCTTTTATTCCACTCAACTGTACTTTGAATCGAGACAATAAAGGCCGTAGTTGTTAATCCCATACCTACTCCAATTAAAAAAGAACCAAAAGCTGCAAAGATCGGGCTGTCACTGCTTGATAGAAAAATAAAAACTATGCTTCCCAGTATAAGAGATATTCCTCCAAATATTGATGTTGCTCTAAACCCAATCTTTAAAATAGCCCTACCGGAGATTGTTGCAGCAATCGGCCAACCAATCGACATTGTGGTTAAAGTAAATCCGGCAACTATTGGCTTTTCTTCCATGACCCCTTGTACAAACGTTGGGAGAAATGTAGATAATCCAATCAACATAACCCCTGTTGTTAAGGATGTAAGATTTGCTATTAAGATAGATCTCTCATTCCAGAGCTCGAAAGGCATCATTGGTTCATCTAATTTTCGTTCATAAAGAACAAAAACGAAAAAGCTTAATAAAGTAAGTGCACCTAGTAAAAAGACTGGTGTCGATAACCACTCAAAGCGAACCCCACCTTCTACTAGGATAAACATAAAGGAGGTAATCGCAATTGTTAGAAAGATTGCCCCACCATAATCAATCTTCGGCTTATGTTTTTCTATGTTTTCATGAAGAAATAGATACAACCCCACTATAGCAAGAATTCCTAGTGGAACATTCATCCAAAAAACAAATCTCCAACTAACAAATTCCACCAACAACCCACCGATAGCAGGCCCTAATATAGCTGAGATCCCCCAAACACTAGATAAATAACCTTGTATCTTTGCTCTTTCTTCCTTTGTATAAAGATCTCCTACAATAGTTGTAGCAATTGGCATTACTGCTCCAGCACCAACCCCCTGTACAAAACGAGCAAAAATAAGCATCTCCATGGATGATGCTACTCCACATAAAATTGAACCTATTAAAAATATAATGATTCCAACTGTTAATACAGGCTTTCTTCCAAATAAATCTGATAACTTTCCATAAATCAATACAGTGACGGCATTCATTAATAAATAAGATGAAAATACCCAACTGTATAGAGAAAAATCTTCTAATTCTGCAACGATGGCTGGCATTGCAGTAGCTACAATTGTAGCTTCAATTGCTGCCATAAACATGGCTAACATGACTGTAGCTAGTACATAGGGCCGATTTGTTTTTCGTTCCTTCGCTTTAAACTGTTCTTCCATCAAAAAATACCGCCTTTAAAAAGGTGAAATATGTAAATAGTCTGTGAATAAAAGGGACTGTCCTAAGTTTTGTAAAATGAGGACGGTCCCTATCGTTTGCCATTCAATTCTTTTCAACAATCATTCGCTTATATGTCTTTTTGGGAATGTTGAATTAGTTTTTTTACTTTCTTTAAGATCGCTCTTCTTGTAAAGATTCCTTCAAATATATTGCTTTCATTAACAACACAAACAAATGGATGATTGACGACAAGTTCTAACCCTTTTTCAAGAGAATCATGTAAATACAACCTAGGGATGTCCGTATTCATCACTTCTTCAACCTTCATGTTTTCTAACTTTTCGAATTCGATTCTTTCGAGCCCAAAAATATTATCCATGATTAAGTTCATTCCAATAAGTCCATGCAATTTAAATGAGGGATCTAAAACCGGAATGGCTGTATAACCGGTTTTTGTTAAAACAAGCAACGCATGCTCTAAATTATTCCCAATTTGGACATGTGCTACTTTATCACCTGAGATCATTAATTCTTGTATAGTTAACCCTATTAATTCATTTGCATCTAAGCTAAACATGTTGTTCTTCCTCTCTAAAAAAGCTATTTTTATCCACAAAGAGGTGTGTTAAAGTTTCCTAATTTATCATATCATAAAATGAAACTCAATTTCTTCCTTCAATTTCCCATTAGTGGATCGATTCGAAAACTTGACTTGTCGCAAAGTCTTTTTACGAAAGTTTTAGTTTTACACATACTTACACTCATAAAATTTTTTCTTTTGATCATACAAAAAAATGATACCCTTATGGAGTATCTTCTCTTCGTTAGTTATTTAATTCTTAAGCGTTCATAAAGAGATTTTAGTTGCTGATATGAATGCTCATCTTTAGCCTTTTTACCAGATTCAATGTCATTTAATTCACTACTAAGTAACTCTATAACGTAATTTTGACTTAAAAGTGTTTCAACTAATAGTTTTTGCTCCTCATAAGTAAATCTCTCTATTATATTCACACAATTGCCTCCTATTAAAAATAACTCCTAAAAAAGCATAATCAATCTTTAAGAAAGTCGTCAAACGCAAGTTTCGACATCAACCTGCTGCTTTTTAATCATTTTGTATATCTATTGGCATAGCTAAAAGCAGTATATGAGTCTGGTTTAATTTTTGCCTCGATTCCCATTGCTTCAATTCTACCAGTCATTTCTTGAATTAGTTCCTTTGTCATACCCTTTCTCCCAATATCCAAATGAATCTCAAATATTAAATCTGCTCCCTCATCAGCAAAAGGAATTAAAATGTCAGATAATTCCATTAAATATCTTGATGTAAAGTAGTAAGCTATTTCCTGACTGAGTGCTGTTTCCATTGAGATTTTTTCCCGAATACTTGAAATTGGTCGTTTCACAGTATGGTTTTTCAAGCACCCCCATGCACCTTTTCCGACTCTATGAATGTGGATAGCCGTAATGAACTTCGTTTCAGATTGATGAACATGTGAATCTGACCCGATAGACAGTACATATTCAGCTCGTGGATCCTTTAACATAAAGCCTTTTATACGCTCAAGCACAGTCTGAAAGGACATTTTTTTCTCAGAGACATTATAAAAGGTGAAAGAATCGTTCATCTCACAACTCCTTGTCATCTTTCATTTTTAGCCTTTTCAAAAACATACTTTTTGTTACTATACTATATGACAAAGACAGGGAGTAATATGAATAAAAAGCTTTAGAATAAAAAATAGCCATACCAGAGGTATGGCTATTTCCCTTTACTTGTCTCAATATTTTTAACGGATTCAAGACAGTGAGCGCAAGTAAAGATCACATTTTGGTTAGATTGTGCTGTTAATGATTCTGAAAGTGATCCTTGTCCATGGCAAAATGGACAAATAACAATAGGCTCTTTTTTCATTTCGCCTCCTTAGTCAAATACTTTTATTGGAGGAGATCAAAAATTTCCATAGCAATCATATCAATATTATCGAATTGATAAGATTGAGGCTTTTCACCCTTTTGATAAACCTCAAGTTCAAACGTACTATTTTTGTCAAAATATTTTACACTACAACGTTTTTCACCTTCAACCTCAAAAAAGCGTTGGACAGGCTCGCCTGAACCAGAATTTTCTTGAAGATTTTGAAGTCTTGTAATAATTCCTAAAAGCTGTGACACTAGATATCCCCCTTCCGGAAGAGTTAACGTATAACTAATTCCTTCATTTTATTATTTTACTCTACCACTCATTCTATCCACTAAACAACGATTCAATAATCAGCATCTTTACTTTGTGCCATGTCAATTTTACACTATGTATGTAGGGATTTCCAAGAAAATTATCTAATGATGTTAAACTTCCTTGAATATAATTGACTTTTTGAACAAATTAGATTGAAATGTCGTTATGTATTTCCGATGGAAGAAGTAGCCCGTATAATTGTATCACAAATTCCTATAACGTTCATAAAACTAATTTTAAAAACTATGTACCAAGTTTTTATGAGTATATTGAATACGCTATATGTTTGAATATGTTAAAATATCTTTTGAATTATACATCTATTACAATGATTTTATTGTTTGAGGAGAGATAAAAGTGAAAAAAGTAATTGTTTATACTCAACCTAGTTGCCCTCCTTGCAATGTTGTAAAACAGTTTTTAGATCATCATCATATCACTTATACTGAAAAAGATGTTTCTGCCGACATAGAAGCACGTCGAATTCTTGTTGAAGACTTACATTCGACCTCAACACCGACAGTTACAGTTGATAATCAGGTAGTAACTGGTTTTGATTTAAAAAAACTTGAAGAATTATTAGGATTATAATGGTGGAATTACTTGGTTTTTTTGCAAAGTCCTAATGGAGACAAGGGTATATTCTTACTTTAGAGCGCATAAGAAAAAAGCTTGGTGACCAGCCAAGCTTTTTCCGCTCTACTCTATTAAAGGGGTTTGGGGAAAAACGAGAGTTTATGACTAATCAAGTTCCTACGTAGCAATAGGTTTTAATTGATTATCTTTCTCACTCACAATGATAATGATTATCACTTTCATTGTCAATCTTTTTTGAAAAGATTTTTGGAAACTTGTCTTTTAATCTAATTTTCAATATGCTCATATAAAAACCTTAATGATTTCCTAAAAGAGAACATCGTGTAAGATCGTTTTTGTTTTCGAATAAAGGTAAGGCATTAAGATTTGATTTAATGTTTGATCTAAGAAAAAACTTTTTTCTGTCTGTTTATTTTCGGTTGATCGTACATTAGAAATACTATTTGTGCTATCTTCTAAATCGTTTTGTAGTGTACGGTCGAGCCCTTCCAAATTTTTTGCATAGTTATTAATTTTAGATATCTTTAATCCTTTCGATGTTTTTAATAATTTTACCCATTCATAATGATCATCATAACTCACTGGACCATCCGTAGATGCTGGAAAAAATTCATACACAATGATATGATCTTGCATTTCAATAATCTTTGTCTTCTCGTCATAAGTAAAAAACGGAATCACGTAAATCGGGAAATCAGTACCATAGACAATATATTGACCGTTTTCTTCAACCATATTTTCTTTTAAGTATTGATTAGTTAGCCCTTTGTCGAAATAATCAGATAGAATATGAACCATTTCCTCTTTTTCTCTTGGCTTTTCTGAAAGTGATTGTTGTGCATAATACGCATTTTGGAGATGAGATAGAATGTTTTCTCGACTCATATTTTCTAATTCAGCCCCAGATATGGGTTGAGAAAACAAGAGAAAAATAATGGCCATTAAAAGAAAACTACATTTAAGGTATTTTTGTCTCATACGGTTCCATCCTTTCTCATAAACGATTTGGACAAGCTATGTCTCTTCCCTCATTTTACCAACTTTTTTGTCAGAATAGTGATATGAACGTTCGTAAAATCTATTCAATTTATGACAACAACCTTCATTATTCTCTACCCAATATGACAGAATTCTAATCAAAAAAGCATCATAAATGTTTCATGATTTCAGAAGTATAAAAAAACAGTGAACAATTGTCCACTGCTTACCATGCAATTGTAAAGGCTAAATAAAAAATATACGCTAATGCAAGAACAGCTGCAATCATATATGCTAAAAAAACTGGATTGCGCGTATATGGATGTTCCTGTACCTTTTCATTTAATTGAGTATCATACTTCGCTT
>DASQMK010000750.1:0-3823 GCA_035645575.1 Metabacillus sp. | reverse complement strand
ACGAATACCCGGTATAGAACATATATTATCTATACGCCCGTTGTTATTTTTTCTTTTTACCGTTTCATTTTCATACTGAAGGACATAACATGACATATAGAACATGAGTTAGGGAAAAGGGGATTTCCAATATCGCTCCCCCACGGAGGAAAATTAGTGGACAGAAGTGCGACTGTCAAACAGATAAATAATTATTTAAAAAAGGTAGGTTGCATACCTTCATTAACACTCGATCTGTGGACTTTGTCCGATTTAGAGTTATTAGCTACCGGAGCCTTCGGCCCTTTAATAGGTTTTATGGGACAAACCTGATTACCTAAGTGTCTTAAAGAATATGAGATTCTCTTCGGGCTGGTCTGGAGCATGCCAATCACTCTTGCGGTAAAAAAGGCCGAAGTTGCACAGCTTGAAATTGGATAAGAGATAGCCTTAGAGGGTTCTGATGGACAATTATATGGGATACTTCAGGTGGAGGAAAAATAATAATGTGACAAAATTTGGAAGCGGGTTGTGTTTGCAACTAAAGACCGGGGCCATCCAGGTGTAAAACAGCTTTATGGACGAGGGGATGTTTATCTAGCGGGTCCAATTCTGCGATTGAGCGACAAGTCCCGGGTCTATATCATAAGTATCATATTGACCCACGGATTTAAGAAAAGTTATAAACAAGCGCTTGTTCTATATTAATAAGCCGTACTTTTGATGCTTAATTGAAAGAAGGGAGGTTTACCTAAACCTCCTCAATTATTTGTTCTACTTTAACAATAAACTAAGAAAACTGGATACACCTTTGGTCACATCTTGGTCACGGAATAGATGTTTTTAAATAACATTAGATAAAATTAAATGAAATGTGACTAGTTGCAAAGTGCATTAAATCAAGACTTTACACTATTATACAGAACTAGATGGAACCAAAAAAGATACCTTACCTCTAACTTCAAAACCTGAATGAAGGCCAAAACGAAGTCATTTTCACTCGCAAAAGGTCTTCATAGCCTGAATGAAGGACAAATTAAAGTGGGCATCCTGGAGCTTAAATCAACCATTCTCAGGAACTTATTAAAAAGCAACAAAGTTTGCGAAAACAGCCTTTTATTTTAATCAGATGATGAAATTTGATATATAAGTTATTGTATTTTATATATATTATACATATAAAGACTATTCAGAGGAGTTGCATGATTAATGATTAAGGCGATTATTTTTGATTTTGATGGGCTAATCTTGGATACAGAAACACATGAATATGAAGTATTATCTGAAATTTTTCGTGAACATGAATGTGAATTACCTCTGGATATTTGGGGGAAATTGATTGGAACAAAGTCTGATTTTAATCCTTATACATATTTAGAGGAACAGGCTCAAAAAAAGATTAACCATTCTGAATTAAAAATGGTTGAAAAAGAACGTTTTAACAAAAGAATTCAACAAGAAAACGCTAGATCGGGTGTTGTTGACTATTTAGATGCTGCAAAGGAACTTGGTTTAAAGGTCGGTCTTGCTTCAAGTTCAAACTATGAATGGGTTTCTACACATTTAAGTAGACTAAACTTATTAGAACGCTTTGAATGTATTCGCACCTCTGATTATGTTGAGCATGTGAAACCAGATCCTTCCTTATATTTGGAGACAGCAAAATGCTTGGGAGTGAAGCCCGAGGAATGTATTGCATTTGAAGATTCTGCAAATGGTGCCCTAGCTGCAAAAAGAGCTGGAATGAAATGTGTAACAGTACCTAATTCAGTGACAAAGGGACTCGAGTTTTGTGAAGTAGATCATCGTGTAGAATCAATGGCTCAAATGGAGCTTAAGGAATTACTTGTACTATTAGATAGATAAGATTTTAAGGATAGCCATTAGGAATTTGCGATAAGCTGAGTTTTTCTAAAAAGATAAGAAAGTATATAATTTCTACCTAGTGTTGGTGTCTAGCTCCAGGCGCCATCGGCTCGAGGTCATAAGCCAATTTAGAATTGAAGGCAAAGAACGCCTTCTATTCTAAATAGTCTTATGCTTGTCGCCGAATGTTTAGCGCCTTGCGCTTTTCTAGTGTTTCTAGATCGGGAATAAAGGGTAATAACGTAATATTATTACTAAAAGGAGAACCACTATGTCTGAGAAACTTGATTTATCGAAATTTGAGAAAAAAATGATCATCCGCAATATCCAGGAAAGTGATATTGATGCCATTATTGATCTTCAAGCAAAGTGCTTTCCAGGTATGGAACCGTGGAAAAGAGAGCATTTAGAAAGCCATCTAGATCACTTTCAAGAAGGTCAATTTTGTGCAGAGTTTGAAGGGGAAATCATCGGATCATGCTCAAGCCTCTTATTGAATTTTGATGAATATGATGATCGTCATACATGGGATGATATTACAGATAATGGATACATTACAAATCATGATCCAGATGGATACAATATGTATGGAATAGAAGTAATGGTCCACCCTGATTATCGTCGAATGAAAATCGGTCACAGGCTTTATGAAGCGAGGAAGGATTTAGCTAGAAGACTAAATTTAAAAAGTATTATTATTGGCGGGAGAATCCCGAATTATTATAAATATGCTCATGAATTATCAGCAAGAGAATATGTACAGCAGGTTAGCTTACATAAAATTTATGATCCTGTTTTGTCGTTTCAGCTTTTAAATGGCTTTACCCTTATGAGAATTAATCCAAACTATTTATCAGATGACTTAGCTTCATATCAATACGCTACACTCATGGAATGGAATAATGTAGATTATCAACCGAACACAAAGCGATTTTACAAAACCTCTAATCCTGTTCGTATTTGTGTTGTCCAGTATATGATGAAGCAAATAAGTTCTTTCGAAGAATTTGCAAAGCAAGTAGAATATTATACAAATGTTGCCTCAGATGCGGGATCAGACTTTGCGGTTTTCCCAGAAATCTTTACAACACAACTAATGTCATTTTTAGATGAAAAAGTTCCTAGTATGGCTATTCAACGTTTAACTGAATTTACAGAGGAATATATTGAATTATTTACAGAGCTTGCAGTCAAGTACAATGTAAACATTATTGGTGGATCACATGTAGTAGAGGAAGAAGAGCAGATTTATAATATTGCCTACTTATTTAGACGTGATGGAACAATCGAGAAGCAATATAAGCTCCATATTACACCAAATGAAAGAAAATGGTGGGGAATTAGCCGCGGTGACCAGGTAAAGGTGTTTAATACAGACTGTGGAAAAGTCGCGATTCAAATTTGCTATGATATTGAATTCCCAGAGCTAGCGAGAATTGCAACTGACAAAGGAGCAAAAATTATCTTTACTCCTTTCTGTACAGAAGATCGTCAAGGATATTTACGAGTACGCTACTGTGCACAGGCACGTGCTGTAGAAAATCAAATTTACACGGTTATCGCCGGGACTGTCGGCAATCTTCCTCAAACGAAAAATATGGACATTCAATATGCACAATCTGCTATCTTTGCACCATCAGATTTTGAATTTGCCAGAGACGGAATCGTAGGAGAATGCGATCCAAATATTGAAATGGTCATTATCGGTGATGTTGACCTTGAAATTCTCAGACGCCAACGTCAGTCAGGTACAGTGAATCAACTAAAGGATCGCAGGAAAGATATTTACTCGATACATTACAAGAAATAATAGGAAAAGCCAACTCATGTTAATGAATGAACTGTACCCCGTAATTTGGACAGTTTAATAAAAGAGCCTATGCTGCTAATAGATGACCTCGGTATTGTACTGGGGTCATCTTATTTAATCCCCATTGATAACGGTGATTATTGTATTCCTCGATATATGAATCTACTA
>DASQMK010000749.1:0-15534 GCA_035645575.1 Metabacillus sp. | reverse complement strand
GACATCCAGCTCCAGCGCCTAGCCCCTCGAGGTCATAAGCTAATATAGAATTGAAGGCAAAGGACGCCTTCTATTCTAAATCATCTTATGCTTGTCGGGGCTGACCAAGGCGCTTGCGCTTTTGTTCCTATAGGCTTCTTTAGCCTTTAAAAATTCCTCTTCAACATCAACAGAATATGCTTTTTCAGTTGGTTGTGTTTTTCCATACAAGTAGTCATGAGCGGTAGCTTGTGCTTCCAGGTGCAATACTTTGTCTTCCATTCTTGTAAATCCATTTATAATGCTTTCTGATTAGAGCGGAAAATAATGAGTCATTCATTGTATTTGTTGTTCCTGCAACATTCGCTCTTGAGATAAGGAGTGATTTACGATTTTGTAAGTCTGCATGTGTATCCTTAAGTTTTGCTACTTGAGCTTTTAATTGATGAGTTTGGCTCTGGATGACTTGTATTGTTCTTCTAAGAGAGTGAGCTGTTTTTCATGTTCGATCCGTTCTTGAATTGCAAGCTTTGCCATATCGTCCTTATTTTTTTCTAAAGCTAACTGTTGCTGTCTTTTTCGATCCTCAAATTGTCTTTTTCACTTGGCGAATAATTCCCTCATGCTAGCATGTTTTAGTGAAAAAATAGAGAAAAATAAAACCCTTTTATAATGGTTTAATTCGGTTTCTCAGGTTTCTTAGCAGCAAAAGAAGCAACTGCTGCAAGAATTGGTAAAATAAGTGTAATGATAAGAATTTCTTGATAGCCTTGGAAAAGGTCAAAGGCAACACCGAATGGAAGGGGGCCAAATGCCGACCCAATAACCATGATAGTCATTGCGAGTCCCTTTATACTGCCAATATGCTTCCGTCCATAATAAGAGGGCCATATTACCGCAAGTGTAATTCTTTCTAAGCCACCAGCAATTCCCCAGATCACACCGAATAGTATTGCCATCCAAAAGCTATTCGTAAATAATAAAATAACAATCAATAGAATTTCTCCAATAAAAACAATCGCTAATAAGATGTTTACCTTTACACGTTCTAAAATAAATCCAGATATAAGGGTAATAGGAAACCCAATAAGCGCCATTAAGCTCAGGATGAATGCTGCAACAGATGGTTTCATACCTGCTTCACCAAGAATTGAAACTAGATGAAAGGTGAGACCAGTATTGACTAGGGCTGGAATGGCTACACAAAAAAGAAGGAGCCAAAATGCAAAGGTTTTGCGTGCTTCTTGCAGGGTCCAGTTTTCCTCTAAATCTAGTGGTGAATGATTGGCAGCTGAATCTCTAGTGGAGTTTTTTGTCACAGTAGCTCCATCAGGAAGTAAGCCGATGTCCTCTGGTTTATTTCTTATAAAGAAATAGGCAAGAGGTAAAAACACGATCAGCAAAAGAATTCCCCATACGAGCCATGTTGTCGTCCATTCATAATGTTTAATTAACCAAGCATTAATGATAGGAAAAGAAGCTGAACTGATAAAACCACCTATTGCCATGAAGCTAAATGCTCGGCCGCGATACTTAATAAACCACTGGGCGACCAATGTGTTTGGGAGCAAAGTCATGGATCCTTGACCAAATAAACGAATAAGGAAAAAACCAATAAATAGCATAAACATATTGGTTACATTAGCATTCCAAAAACAAGCAATGGCTAGCATTGCTCCTATCACAATAACCATCTTTCGTTGCCCATATTTATCAATTAAACGGCCAACGATAAAGAGGAGCAGTCCGGCTAGCAGTGTAGCTGCTGAATAAATAGAGGAGACGGTTGATCGACTCCATCCAAAATTCTTTATGTATTCATCGATAAATAATGAAATAGAGTATGTTTGACCAGGCCCAGAGAAAAATACACCTATCGCGGAAAGAGCAACAATCACCCATCCATAAAAAAAGCGAGTTTGAATAGGTGCATTTGTAGCTGTACTAACTTGCTGAAAAGACATAATATACCTCCTTTGATAACGCTTTACATTATACCAGTTTTATAGGGGGAATATGAGTAGATTATTAATCTAGAATCTTGATATGAGGGGATTAGATTAAGAGAAAAATTAAATGAACGCGAGGAAAGAATATGGTTGAAAAATATATAGAAGCTCTTGATATTGCGTATGTGTCATCCTTTGCAAAGAAGAGGGAAAGGACTAATTGGCCAGCTTATTCACCATATTCAAGAAGACATGTTAAAGAAACAAGTTGAGCGTATATGGGGGCTTCCTATTAGTGAAAGAGTGGAGAAGGTATACAAAAAATCAGGCTTTGATACGATTTTGAGCATAAAGGTTGGCCATGCCTTTCTTGGTAGGAAAAGTGTTACAGAAATTCGAAATGGGCTGTAATGTTCCACTTAGATCTTGACATTATATTCCAAACTCTGGTATTTTTAAAGTAATTACAGTTTAGGAGATGTGTTTTGTGAGGGTTTCTGTTCTTAACTAACGAAGTAAATACTTCATCTACATGAATAAGCTTAAAAAACTTACCTGTATGGAGGTTTATTTAAGTGTGTGCATGTAGACGGTTAAGAACAAAAACGGTTATCGTACACAATTTGCGATCTTCTTGCATAGTGCTCGTGAAAAAATCCGTGCTTGTTTAAGTACGGATTTTTTGTATCTACACATTCAAAACAAATGACCTATTTTAGGGTGATTTGGCTATTTGTGCAGATCTATGCCTATGCAATATGTGATCTAGAAGAGGTGATGAACAACCATTGTTCGTCACCTCTTTTTTTATTTTCTAACACAGGAGGTTCAAACCATTGAACAAGAAAACAATTGAAAGTCTAGAATTTGATAAAGTATTAGCATTACTTAGTGAGTATGCTATGAGTGATGCTGCAAAACAACGAGCATTAGACCTTTTACCAATTGATGATGAAGGGAAAATAAAAAGATGGCTAAATGAAACAACAGAGGCATGTACAATTATCGAAAAATCCTCTAGTATCCCTGTTCATTCGTTACATGGAGTGGAGCACATTGTCACACTTGTTGATAAAGGCTATCTGCCTGCACCAGATCAATTTGAGTTTTTAGGAGCTTTTCTGGATAGTGTCAAAAAAATCAAACGATTTATGATCAAACAAGAATATCACGCACCAACAATTAGTTCATATGCATACTCTTTATATGAGTTAACAGACCTTGCTGAAGAAATATCAAGGTGTATACGGAATAATCAAGTGGATGATTATGCAAGTAGATCCTTATCCAAAATAAGGAGCAAGCTAGTGTCCCTTGATGAAAAAATAAAAATAAAGCTTGCTCAATTGATGAAAACATACTCTTCTTATCTTCAAGAGCAAGTGATTAGTGTTCGAAATGGGAGATATGTAGTACCAGTGAAAAGCGAATATAAGCGTAAATTTTCAGGAACAATTGTTGACCAATCTTCGAGCGGGCAAACCGTTTTTATGGAACCAAATGAAATAAACAAGCTACAAGACGAACTGGCCTATTTAAAAGTAGAAGAGGAAGTTGAGATTCAAAAGATATTAGGCCATTTAACAGATATGACAGCATCTTATAAACACGAACTGCTTATTAATATAGAAGGAATGGTTTCTTACGACTTTATTTTTGCTAAGGCAAAGCTGAGTAAAAATATGAACGGAAATGAGGTGAAAATTGAACAAAGTGAAGGCTTTGAATTACTAAATGCAAGACATCCATTGCTTGGTGCAAGCGCTGTTCCATTAACCGTGGCACTGGGGAAAGAATACATGGCATTAGTCATAACTGGACCAAATACAGGTGGAAAAACTGTTACAATCAAAACAATCGGCTTACTAGCGATGATGGTTCAATCGGGCCTTCATATACCAGCAGAATCTGATAGCTGTTTTTGTATTGTGAAAAACATCTTTGTTGACATTGGTGATAAACAAAGCATCGAGCATTCTTTAAGTACTTTTTCATCACATATAACAAATATCATTGAGATCCTAAACACTTCTCGTGAAGATACTCTTGTGATTCTTGATGAAATTGGCTCAGGGACAGACCCGAGAGAAGGAATGGGGCTAGCTATATCAATTCTTGAAGCTCTATACAACTCAGGAGCGATGCTTGTTGCAACAACACATTATAGTGAGATTAAGGATTTTGCTGAAAAAGCAGCTGGTTTCCAAAATGGATCAATGGATTTTAATATTGAAACTCTGCAACCTTTATATAAATTAATTGTTGGAAAAGGAGGAGACAGCCAAGCGTTCTCAATTGCCCAAAAACTAGGAATGCCAATGGAAATTATTGAAAGAGCAAAAGAAATATCCTGCCGTCAACCAACTAAAGACACACCAATCATTCCTGCAATAAAGGAAAGAGAAAGAATACTCCATAGTAAAGCTCAAAGAGAGGATAAGCAGATTCAAACCTATCAAGTAGGGGATGCAGTTTGGATCCCACACCTGCAAACAAAGGCTATTGTCCAAAGAACTGTAAATACGATGGGAGAACTAAAGCTAGTCGTGAAGGGTGAGAAGGTAACAATCAATCATAAAAGAGTAAAACCTTTTATCAAGTCAGAGGAGTTATATCCAGATCAATATGACTTAGATCAGGTTTTTGATGCAAAGGATATTAGGAAAAAGAAGAATTTAATGAAACGAAAACATGTTGATGGGGTGGTAATCGAATATAAAGAAGATTAAAAATAGGTGTGAGCGACTTGTAAAAAAGGGCTCACACCTAATACAATTATATTGTGAAAAACTTCACAAAAAAGTATTGAGTTTTCGAAAAGGGTGCATTATAATAAAGTCATCAAGTGAATGTGAATAAATTCACAAATTTATGTGAAAAACTTCACAAATATACAGATGAAAATTCTTAGGAGGAATTTTACATGAAAATTGCTGTTATTGGATGTACACACGCAGGAACTGCTGCTGTTTCAAATATGATAAAACTATATCCGGAGGCAGAAATTACCGTTTACGAAAAAAATGATAATATTTCTTTTCTATCTTGTGGAATCGCTTTGCATGTTAGTGGAGTTGTAGAGGATCCAAATGGTTTATTTTATTGTACACCTGAGGAATTAACGAATCTTGGTGTAAACATGCGAATAAAGCATGAAGTCTGCGATATTAATATTGAAGAGAAAACAATCACAGCAAAAAACCTAACAACAAACTCAATTGTACACGATACATTTGATAAGCTAGTATTAACAACAGGCTCTTGGCCAGTTATTCCTAAAATTGAAGGCATCGATATGGAAAATGTTTTATTATGTAAAAACTTCCATCATGCGAACACAATTATTGAAAAAGCAAAGGATGTACAAAACATTGTTGTTGTGGGTGCAGGTTATATAGGTATTGAATTAGTAGAAGCTTTTGAAATGAGTGGAAAAAACGTTACACTTGTTGATGGTGAAGAGAGAATCTTAAGCAAGTATTTAGATGAAGCATTTACAGATGTGATCGAACAAGATTTTCAAGATCGGAATGTAAAACTTGCCTTAGGTGAAACAGTGACTCGTTTTGTAGGAAATAATGGGAAGGTAACAGGTGTTGAAACGACGAAAGGAACGTATGAATCAGAGCTTGTTATCCTTTGCATTGGCTTCCAACCGAATACGCACTTAGTAAAAGGTCAAATTGAGATGCTTGATAATGGTGCGATAAAAGTCGACGATTATATGAGAACAAGTCATAAAGACGTATTTGCAGCAGGTGATAGCTGTGCGATTCGCTACAACCCAACAGGTAAGTATGCATATATCCCACTAGCAACAAATGCGGTACGTATGGGAACATTGGTAGCAAGAAATTTAGTAAAGCCAACAATTCGCTATATGGGTACACAAGGCACATCTGGTATTAAAATTTATGATCAAAACATTGCGACAACAGGTTTAACAGAAACCTCAGCACTTCGTATGGGTATGAATGTGAATAGTATCACAATCTTAGAGCATGACCGCCCGGAATTCATGCCGACTTTTGAAAATATTACCTTAAAGGTTGTATATGAAGAAGATACAAAACGAATTGTAGGGGCACAGGTCATGTCTAAGGTGGATGTCACTCAATCTATTAATACGCTATCTGTTTGTATCCAAAACGGCATGACAATGGACGAATTAGGTTTTGTTGATTTCTTCTTCCAGCCACATTACAATAAGCCGTGGAATTTCTTAAATCAAGCAGGTTTGCAGACAATTTAATAAAGAAAAAAGGCGTTGGGTGTTCCAACGCCTTCTTAGTTCTTCAATTTAGAACGCCTTACAAAAAAACTAACGAACTCATTGTATATTGTCGAAAATATAAAAGAATCCTAATGAAAAAGTGAGGGTTCTAATATGTCATTAAAAAATCAATCGTTGCTTAATATTCTAATGGTGCTACTATCATGGTCTTCATTACCTCTTTTAGGTATAGGTAATATTAAAAGATTTTTTCCTGCTACACTTCTGATCGGAATGATAGAAATAATACATGCCCGAATTGGAAAAAAGCGCAAATACTGGGTTTTTTACAATAAACCAAACTCCTATTTATTTGATGAATTGCCTTTTAATACTGGTCCATTTATTTTTATCTCATTGTGGACTCTGAAAGTAGCATACGGAAATTTTAAAAAGTTTATTTTTATTAATGGACTAATACATGCTTTCTTTGCATTTCCATACACATTTTTAGCAAAAAAAGTTCGATATTATACTTTAGTTCGTTTTAATAATGTTCAATTTTTCCTTTATTTCTTTTCTAAGGCATTTTTATTATATTGGTTTCAATATTTGTTTGAAAACAGAAACAAGGTTAAGTATGAAAAAATGAATCGATAATAAAAAAACTAAAAACATAATGGCACAAAACACCTGAGATTTGGGGATTTGTTTAATATATCGATATTTAGGATCTATCATCAAATCACATTTCTTTTAAAAATAAAGGAAAATATATACACTTAAGAAGTGGAGTCATTTAATTTCGGAGGTGTTGTTTTGAATTATCGTGTAGAGAAAGACACAATGGGTGAAATTCAAGTACCAGCTGAAAAGTATTGGGGAGCACAGACACAACGAAGCAGACAAAACTTTAAAATTGGTATTGAAAAAATGCCGAATGAGGTCATTATCGGCTTTGCTATCTTAAAAAGAAGTGCTGCCCTTGTTAATGAATCACTTGGAAAGCTACATAAGGAAAAAGCAGCTGCAATCGTTAAAGCTTGTGATGAAATTATTGAAGGGAAATTAATTGATCATTTTCCACTTGTCGTATGGCAAACTGGAAGCGGTACGCAAAGTAATATGAATGTCAATGAGGTTATAGCAAGAAGAGGGAATGAACTGTTAAAGGAAAAGGATATCGATGAAGATATTCATCCAAATGATGATGTGAATATGAGCCAAAGCTCAAATGATACATTCCCAACTGCCATGCATATTGCAGGAGTACTAGCGGTAGAAACAAAGCTTATCCCAGCGATTGACCAGCTTTTTGTCACATTGAATAAGAAAGTAGAGCAATTTAAAGATGTGGTAAAAATTGGTCGCACCCATTTACAGGATGCAACACCATTAACCTTGGGTCAGGAAATTAGTGGATGGGCCCATATGCTTTCACAAACAAAGGAAATGATTGAGCATGCTACAGTCTATATGAAAAATTTGGCAGTTGGCGGGACTGCGGTTGGAACAGGGATAAATGCACATCCTGAATTTGGGGACCGTGTTGCGAAGGAAATTAGTCAATATACGAAAAAAGAATTTAAATCTTCAAGCAATAAATTCCATGCGCTAACAAGCCATGATGAGACAGTGTACGCTCATGGTGCGTTAAAGGCTTTAGCTGCTAACTTAATGAAAATTGCTAATGATGTACGTTTGCTTGCTAGTGGACCAAGGTGTGGAATTGGTGAGATTACCATTCCGGAAAATGAACCGGGAAGCTCTATTATGCCAGGTAAAGTCAATCCAACACAAAGTGAAGCACTTACAATGGTAGCTGTTCAGGTTATGGGAAATGATGCGACTATTGGTTTTGCTGCAAGCCAAGGAAACTTTGAATTAAATGTGTTTAAGCCTGTTATTATTTATAACTTTCTGCAATCCGTCCAGCTTTTATCTGATGGAATGAATTCCTTCCATGATAATTGTGCTATAGGCATTGAAGCAAATATCCCTGTTATTGGTAAGTATGTAAAAGATTCATTGATGCTTGTTACTGCATTAAATCCGTATATCGGTTATGAAAATGCCGCAAAAATTGCAAAGCTTGCTCATAAAGAAGATAAAACATTAAAGGAAGCTGCTATCCAGCTTCAATTACTAACAGCAGAAGAATTTGATCAGTATGTCAAACCTGAAGAAATGACGTATCCGAAATAAAGTGAAACTTCCATCAATGGGGGGGTTACTGCCTGTTAAGAGTAGGATAAAAGAAGCCTTACAAAACTAGTTTTTTAAAGGGTTCCGTTTTCGGGTGCATTCTTTATTTATCAAGGGTATTGAACATTTTTGATAGTTCTGACATTACAATTGACATCATTTTTTATGATGGATAACAAACATTGTACAAATAAGGAAAACTGCCTGATTAACTGTCAATTTTAATGTTTTTTTAATTCATCGCCTTAATGAAGACCATTTTCTCTGATTTTCCGAAGGGAAGTGGTCTTCATCACCTTAATGAAGACCACTTTCTTTGATTTTCAAAAGAGATTTGGCCTTCATAGGCCTTATAAAGAAAACTGACCATATGCGGTGAGTTTATACATTTTAATATACCAATTGCTCTGTCTAAACTTTTGTCATTTCGGCTTTAAATTTCAGAAAAGCACCTCAAAACGGAACCCTTTAAAAACTAGTTTGCCGGGCTATTTCCTGCAGGTATTTCTAAATAAAATGCAGCACCATTTTTTTCGTTCGCAGCCCATACTTTGGCATCATGTAAATCTGCAATTCGTTTTACAATGCTAAGGCCGATTCCAAACTCCCCTTTTTCTCCTTTTTGAAAAGGCTCAAAAAGCTGTTCCATCATATCTTCATCAATCTGTGGTCCATCATTCCAAATGGTGAGCAGGAATTTATGGTTATCCTTAGAAATGGAGATAGAAATCAATTGATCTGCATATCTTATTGAATTTTCAAGCAGATTTTCCAGAAGCTTTTCCCATTGTTCCGAATCGCCATTAATCATTCCTTCTTCTAGCTTTAAATCCCATTTTAAGCCTGATTTTGCCCATTTTATTCGTTCAACTTCTTCTCGAATGAGAGTATCGAGGCGAAACTCGCTTTTCCTTGGCTTCCGTGTTGATAAAAAGTCTAGCTTAGTTAAATAAAGCAAATCCTTTATTTTTTTCTCAAGCTTTTCTGATTCATCTTCAATTACATCCATTGTGCTTGATAAATCACCTTTTGGAAAGATCCCATCATTTACAGACCTTGCGTATCCACGAATGACCATTACAGGTGTTTTTAAATCATGTGAAATATTTTGTAATAAAGTCTGTTGGGCTTCATCTTTTCTCACAAGGTGCTGACGCATTTTTTCAATGGTTAGCCCAAGCTTGCCAATTTCATCATTTCGATCAACTTCAACAGGCTCATGCCATTCTTGATCTGAGATATTTTTTACGTGTTTTTCAAGCTTTACAAGAGGCTTCGATAAATAGCGGGCCAGCCATATGGATGGGATCCAACTAAATAAAAAGACAATCGCCATGATAATCATTAACTGACGAAAAAGAGTGAAGACAAGATCGTTCCGATAGGAATCCCATGAATATGATAATAGGTAGCTTGGTTCCCCATTCACGGTGAGTTTTCGAATAACATAAAAAAGTGTTTGGTTTTTTAAATTTTTCTCATAACGCTCAACCGATTTTGTTTGATTCATTGCCAATTCCTGTGTATGCCTAATAAAATCAATTGGTAGTTCATCTGAATACAAGTAAAATGCGCTTTGAATTGGAAGGACTAGATGGGAAACAGTACGGTCGTTTTGTTTTTCAATCCCAATATTATTTCCAGGATTGCCATACTCCGTTAATACAAGTTGTTCATTTTCGATTGTCTTATAAATTTCTTTTGTAAAAAAACCACGTAATGTTGTTGGAAATAAAATAACTAATAATAGTGATATGACTAAAAGGATGCCTGAGAAAACGATCCATATTTGAAAAGCTAATGGTTTGTTTTTCATCCTTTTAGCATCCTATATCCAAAGCCATAAATCGTTTCCAGCTTTAATTCCGGCATCTTTTTTCTTAACCTTCTTACTAAATCATCCACAACACGGTCTGTTCCAAAGTAATCCTCTCCCCATAAATTTGTTAGAATTTGTTCTCTAGAAAAAGCTTGCCCTTTGTTGTGAAGGAAAAGCTGAAGAAGATCAAATTCCTTAGAGGTGAGGTTGACCTCATTACCTTTAAAGTAAACGATACGTACTTGTTCATCAATTTCATATGGGTCAAGCTGTATCAAATGACTAAAGGTATTAGATTCATCTGCATATGTTCTTGATAGAATTTTTTGAGCACGAATCACGAGTTCTCTCGGGAGAAATGGTTTTGAGATGTAATCATCACTTCCTAGTTCTAGTCCTAATACACGATCAATATCTGCATCCCTTGCAGATATAAAGATAACGGGTACATCGGGTGTAGCAGCTTTAATTTCCCTAATTAATTGATATCCATCAATATCAGGTAGCATAATATCTAAAATCCACAAATGTGGTGGAGTGTTTATTAATTTTCTAGCTTCAGAGCCAGTCATGAAAGAGGTGACAGACCAATTTTCATTTTTTAAGTACATTGTTAATAATTCATTTAAATTTTGCTCATCTTCAACTAAATACACGTTGTAACTCATTGTTTTCACTTCCTCTCAACGCTATTATACAACCTTCATTCTTTCTCGTTCAGTAATTTCACAATTTCCCATAATTCTCTCATTATTATCCCAAACTCTTTTCATATACTTAAGCTATCAAAAATCAAACAAATTAAGTTGATTCCCAAAAAGGAGATCTGAACAATGAGAGCCATTATTTTTACAGGTATTTCGCTTTTATTATTATTAATTGTCATAGGTGGATTTGTAAGCTCACAGGGTGTTTAAATAAAAAACTGAATAATAATTTGGAGGTAGTTAACATGGGATATTATGATGAAACAGAAATAACACGCGAATACAAAAAACCGCGGAGAAGCTTTAAACCTATTTTTTCTTCCATTATTAGTGGTGTAGTCGGGGGAGCACTTGTACTAGGTGTAACTACTTTTACAAATGATCAACAGCAACCTAGTGTAACAGAAAATAACCAAGCTGTTGAAACAGCTACTCAAAATGAAAATTCAACAGCAACAGTTAATACACAAGCTTTATCAAATAGTTCAAACTCTATTGCGGATATTGTAGATAGCTTATCTCCAGCGATTGTTGGAATTACAAATATACAAACACAAACAAGCGGGGACATGTTTAGAAATCCAACTAGTGAAAGTGGAACAGGTTCTGGAGTGATTTTTAAGAAGGAAGGAAATGCTGGTTACATTATTACTAATAACCATGTTATTGAGGGTGCCCAATCAATTGAAGTGACGCTTTTTAGTGGAGATAAAGTAGAAGCAGAATTAGTTGGAACTGATGCACTAACAGACATTGCCGTCTTAAAAATTGACGCTGATCATGTGACAGTTGTAGCTGAAATGGGTGACTCTTCAAAACTTCGTACAGGAGAAAATGTTATTGCGATTGGAAATCCATTGGGTGAAGAGTTCACTAGAACTGTAACACAAGGGATTATTAGTGGTGTTGATCGAACAATTGATGTCACAACATCTGAAGGCAATTGGGCACTAGACGTTCTTCAAACAGATGCAGCGATAAATCCTGGTAACAGCGGTGGTCCACTGATTAATATGAGCGGACAGGTTATTGGGATCAATAGCTTAAAGATTACAGAAAGTGGTGTCGAAGGGTTAGGATTTGCTATTCCGAGTAATGATGTGCTACCTATTGCTGAAGAGTTAATGAATAATGGGAAAATCCAACGACCATTCCTGGGAGTAGGTTTAGTAGAGATGAGTGAAATTCCTCAATATTACTTGCAGGAACAAATGAATTTGCCTGAAGATGTAACTGAAGGTGTTATCGTTGGAAATGTCTCACCAAATTCCCCAGCTGATGAGGCAGGCCTAAAGCAACAAGATGTGATTGTTTCAATGAACGACCAAGCCATTACGAATGCGAGTGACCTAAGGAAGTTTCTTTATACAGAAACAGAAATAGGTGAAGAAGTAGACGTGACACTTTACCGTGCAGGTAAAAAAGAAACGGTCAAAATTAAACTGACTAACCGTGACGCAACAAACGCATAGTATCTACATCTAGCAATAGGAAAAGCCATTACTCTTTATATAGATAATAAAGCTGACATGATGTAATGATCTCCCCCCTTCAGATCATTGACAGATTGTCAGCTTTTTGTTTTTTCTTATTGAAACATTTGTAAAAAAGGAAAGAGTTTAAAAACTATATAGTGTAAAATAAAAAAATGGGTACTAGTTCATAAAGTATACATATCTATTTATCTAGATTCTTTTGAAAACTAGGAAGGGGAACACCATGAATAGCATACAAATAGAGCGAAAGAAAGAAAAGCTTGAAATCTTTATAAAAGAGAGCCCGTTTATTAAGCCGCTTTTTGAAGAATCTAAACAAGAAGCTAACTATGCTTTGGATCTAGAAGGCAAGTTTGTAAAAGTAAACCGTGCTTGTGAAAAGATCTCGGGACATAGACAGGATGAATTAATCCGTTTCTTTTATAAGGATATATTAGTAGAAAATCATCTTGAAAATGTACATACGAAGTTTCATCACGCAATAAAAGGAGCAATTCAACAATACGAATGTACGATTTTAACCCAAAATAACAACAGAGTAGATTTGGAAGTAACGAATTTCTCCAATTATTGTTGATAATGAGATTATCGGTGTTTATGGAATTGCAAAAGATATCACTGATTTTAACGAACAAAGAAAGAAGCTAAAGGAAAGTGAACGTCTTTATCGCAGTCTAATAGAGCATTCTCCTGATGGAGTGATTATCAGCTAGGAGCAATGGGTTGTTTTTGCGAACAAAAAGGCTTCCCAGCTGCTAGGAGGAAATGAAGTCGAGGATGTTTTAGGAGAAGAGGGGAAATATGGAGATTAGAACGAAACGATTAGTCATCAAACCTTGTGTAGATGATTTGCTAGAAGATGACCAAGAAGTAAAGCCTCATATCCAGCACTATTTAGAAGAACTAGAAATGGATGAAGATCTTCTTGGATGGGGAGTATGGCTCGTATTCTCACAAAAGAATCAGCAATTAATTGGTGATATTGGCTTTAAAGGAAAACCAGATCATGGTGTTGTAGAAGTAGGATATGGAATTTATCCCGATGCACAAAATAAAGGATATGCGACTGAGGCAGTTCAAGCATTAATTGACTGGTCTTTTCAAACAGGTCAAGTAAATAAAATCATTGCGGAATGCTTAAAAACGAATCACGCATCCATTCGTGTATTAGAAAAGCTATTTATTAATAAAGTAGAGCAAGACGACCAATTTGTGTATTGGGAAAAACATATTTATCATTAACTTGATGATGAACAAAAGCGCAAATGCCTTATGCTTATCACTGATAAGCATAAGGCATTTGCGCTTTTGTTATATAATCTTACAATAAGTTAACAACTGCTAGGAGGTGTGTCATGGTACACAGGTGGTGCTGGACGCAAGACTGGTTTTGGTGCGTGCGGTTGCGGGTGTTGCACGTATTCAAATACACCTTGCCCATCCATACTTGGTCCACTGGCCCAACGGCCTTGTGCACTTTCTTCTCCTCTTGATAGATTCATGAATTTATACGAGAACGCCTGTGCTTCCAATTGTATTGGGAAAGTATTTGGTACTGTTCTACCTTCCTTGGCTTCAAGCTCTGCAATAGCTGCTATCCATTGATTTTGATGCATCCGGTCTCGCGCTATCAAAAATGACAGCATATCTTTGACTCCGCGGTCATCCGTTGCTTCATATAAACGAACAGCTTGTAATCGACCTTGTGACTCCGCATTAAGATTCGCTCGAAAATCTGCCAACAAATTACCACTAGCAATAATATAATCTGCTGTCCAGCGATTACCTACACTATCAGCTGGCATTGCTCCTAATCCGGAAACGATAGCATGCTGCGGATTCATACCGCCTAGTACAGCTTCGATTACAGGGTTTTTCGCAGCCTCTTCCTGTTCTTTTAGAGGTGCGTTATCAAGTAATCTTCCAATCATGGTTGCTAGCATTTCGATATGGGCAAGTTCCTCAGTTCCTATATCTAATAACATGTCTTTATACTTTCCTGGACATCTTGTTGCCCAGCCTTGAAATAAGTATTGCAAGGCTACTGATATTTCGCCGAATTGACCACCTAAGATTTCCTGAAGTTTTTTAGCGTATACAGCGTCTGGACGTTCGGGTTTCGCATTGTATTGAAGTTCCTTGATGTGAAAAAACATGAAGAAACCCTCCTCGTTTGTTAGTGGTTGAACATGAATATTTATATTCTTTCATGTATTGTCCTATGACTAATTAACCACCCTTCTTTTACTAAAACGAGTTCTATAAACATACACATTAATGAAGAGTGTATAAGGAGGTCAAAAAAAGATGAAAACTTTTGAGGAAGCTGCTGCTTTTGAGCATCAATTTTGGTTACAGGTACTTGGGGACCATGCAAGATTTATTTTAGAATCATTGGCAGCCATGGAAAAGAAAGATATTGAAAAAGCCAAGGGTTATAGGAATATATTTGATACTTTATTAAAAAAAGCAAGAGAACAATCAAATTTAACATCCCTAACATTAGAAGCCGAGGAATACGTAAAGGAGTTTCGTGAGTTCAAGCTCTCAATCATTAGAAGACATATAGCAGGAGAAATTAAGATTCATCTTTCCCCTACTTTTATTAATCATATGGTCAATGAGCTTGAGGAATATTTACTCGTTCTCTCTTATTTAAAAAGAAAGGAAGCCCCGCCGATATTTCATGAGCTACATCATCACCTATTGTGGCTATTAGATGCAGCTGGTCATGCAGGGGCTATTTCTGACGAATTAGATGCCACAGAAAAAAAGCTAAAACGGAAAAGTAATGAATACGTTAAAGACTTTGAGGAATTTTACTTAAAAGCGGTTGAGTTATCGGGATATTTACGGGCGAATATTGATTCTTTCCCAGCGTTAACAAGAATGAATAAAGAGGTAAAACTCGAAATTGAGTTATTCAGAGGATTTTTAGCTGAAGTTGAAGAAATGGAGTTAAACAAGGAAATGCTTAGTACCTTTTCACCTCTGATGGCTGATCATATGATGAGAGAAGAGTGTTATTACCTAATCAAGTTGGCGGAGTCCGCTCAAGTTCAAATGCCATCTTGTGATCCGACAAAACCTAGAATATAAAAGAGCAGGCAGACAGTGGTAACATACTGTCTTTCTACTCTATTAAAGGTTGCTTTTTTGATTGCGC
>DASQMK010000748.1:0-10754 GCA_035645575.1 Metabacillus sp. | reverse complement strand
TCAGATAATACAAAAAACTGACTCCCTTTAAATACAAAGGGAGTCAGCATCATGTTTGTTTTATGGATGAACAGCTTCTAAAATCTGATCGTTAAAATAGACAACATGTGAGAGAATTGTTCGGCCTTTCATTTTCTTAAGAGATTGTTTCGCCTCTTCTTCATTATCAAACTCGTACATTTTAATATTCTCTTCATCATATAAGGTTATGACCCACATTTTCCTGTTGTGCCTCCAATAATTAGTGGATTTAAAAGTAGACTTTACTTCCAAAGAGAATAATATCTTTAATTTCAAGTAATGTAAATAGCTAGGATCATATTTTATATAATGGTCAAATATTAAGAAAAAAGGCGCCCGGTGGACGCCTTTTTTTCACCCTACCTCTAACATATTAAATTGCGCTTTCACTAAGCCATAGTAAATGCCTTTCTTCTCCATTAACTGCTGGTGATTTCCTTGTTCCATGATGTTACCGTGATCCAGAACGATGATATTATCCGCTTCTCGAATCGTAGAGAGACGATGAGCAATCATGATCGCAGTTCTTCCCTTTAAAAGTGTTCTTAATGCATGCTGAATTTTCACTTCTGTTTCAGTATCAATACTAGCTGTTGCCTCATCTAAAATAATAATACGTGGATCTGCAAGCAAGGCTCTAGCAAATGAAATGAGTTGTCTTTCACCTACAGATAAGACATTCCCTCGCTCCTCTACCTCGGTAAAATACCCATTTGATAAGTTTTTAATGAAATCATCTGCCCCAACTGCTTTTGCTGCTTCAATTACTTCTTCATCAGAGGCACTTGGTCGACCAAAGCGTATATTATCAATGATCGTTCCAGAGAAAATAAAAGTATCCTGAAGAACTACACTGATTTGTGCTCTTAGTTCCTGAATTGATAAGTCCTTGATATTGATATCATCAATTTTCACTGTTCCAGAAGTTGCATCATAAAAACGGCTTATTAGATTTGCAATCGTCGTTTTGCCTGAACCTGTATGCCCCACAAGCGCGACTGTTTGACCTGCATCAATGGTAAGTGAAATCTCATGTAAGGCTTTTCGGGAAGAATCGTATGCAAACTCAACTGATTCAAATGTAACTTTTCCCTCCATATTCGTTAAACGAATTGGACTTTTAGTTTCAGCAACGTTCGGTTTTTCATCCAGAAATTCAAAAATTCGTTCAGATGAAGCCATTCCCATAAGCAGCTGATTATAAACCTGACCTAATCTTGAAATAGGCTCCCAAAACATTCCTAAGTAAAATGCAAATGATACGAAGGTACCGATTGTTATTGACCCATTTGCTATTAAACTCGCACCGTATGCAACTAAGATTGCGGTCCCAATCGCGTTCGTCATTTCAACCATCGGTGTAAACATTGCATTTCGTTTTGTGGCATTCTGCCAAGCCCGGAAGTTTTCCGTATTGACACCATCAAAAAATTCGATATTTTCCTTTTCCTGTGTAAAAGATTGTGTCACTCGGATTCCTTGAATAGACTCATTTAAATGTGAATTTAGCTTGGATTGCTTTAACCTAACGTTTTGCCAAGAACGACGTATTTTTTTACGTAAGCTTGTAGAAATGAAAAACATCAGTGGCACAATAATTAAAATCGCTAGAGTAAGTTCTGGACTTAGTGTAAATAATAAAGCAACTACTCCAATTAAGAGGATAAAATCCATTAAAAGATTAATAACCCCACTTGTAAACAATTCTTGAAGAGAATTAATATCATTCATAATTCGTACAAGAATCGAGCCTGCCGATCGCTGATCAAAAAATCGATGTGACAAGGTTTGAACATGTGTGAATAAATGCTTCCGAATATCATAAATAACATTTTGTCCTAGCATGTTCATCCATTTAATACGGAATTTATTTGCAATATATGATAAGATATAGAGCCCTGCAATTGTCATAACTAAAATGGTTAATAAATTAATATCTTTGTTGGCAATGGCATAGTCGAGAGTGTATTTTCCTATTAAAATTGGGGCAATTAATCGGACAAGTGCTGAAATAAATACTGCAACAAATGCTCCTGGAAGCAGGGTTTTTGAATATGGTTTTAAATACCTAAATAATCTCCACATTTGCTGCCAGTTAAATGGTTTTTCAATAATTGTATCTGTGGAGTAATGAAATCTCTCCATAATTTTTTCTTTTTTGTCTTTTTGATCCATTTTTTTCACCCACCTACCCAACAGTTGACTGTAAGACAGCCTTTTGGTCTTTATATTGAATATCATAAATTCGTTTGTAATATCCATTATTTCTAACTAATTCATCGTGTTTCCCTCTTTCAACAATTGAACCGTTTTCAAGAACAAGGATCTCATCAGCATGCTTTAAGGACGAAATGCGATGTGCGATAATAAAGGTTGTTCTCCCCTTCATAACTTCCTTCAAAGCTTTTTGAATATTAAATTCTGTTGTCATATCAACAGCACTCGTTGAATCATCTAAAATCAATATACTTGGATTCATACAAATGGCTCGTGCAATCGAGATCCTTTGCTTTTGGCCACCAGATAACCCAAGGCCCCGCTCGCCAAGCATTGTGTCATACCCATCAGGTAATTCCATAATAAAATCATGTGCTTGTGCTCTTTTGGCTGCATCAATAATCGTATCCATCGAAGCATCTGGACGACCATATGATATATTTGCTTTAATTGTTGAAGAAAATAAAAATGATTCCTGTAAAACAACCCCAATATTTGAACGTAATGTTTTTAAAGAGTAATCCTTTATATCCCGATTATCGATTAATATTTGACCGCTTGAGGGGGTATAAAATCTTGTTAAAAGTTGAGTTAAACTGGTTTTTCCTGATCCAGTAGCACCAATTAATCCAATGGTCTTTCCTGATGTTGCAACAAATGATATGTCACTAAGTGCAAGCTCATCCTCATCCTTATATCGAAGGCTCACATGGTGAAATTCAACATTCCCATTTATCTTTTGGACAGAAGTTACCTGTTCCATATCTCTAATGGTTTCATCAGCATCGAGAATTTCGAGTAATCTTTCCCCAGAAGCCTTAGATTGAGAGAATAGGTTGATTACAAATCCTAAGTGCATGATTGGGCCCATTAAATACCAAACTAAACTAAAAAATGCGACGAGTTCACCAGGCTGTAGTCCTCCCTGAATGACTAAAACACTGCCGTATGCAAGTAATGCAACAACACAAATATTTCCGATGAGTTCCATAAGAGGAAAAAACTTAGCCCATATAAATGAAGTTGTTAATGATTTTTCCTTATAATCTCCATTTGCTTGGTTAAATTTATTTATTTCAAATTCCTCTCGTGAAAGTGCTTTAACTGTCTGGATCCCACTAATATTCTCTTGGACATTTGTATTCAATTTACCAAACGATTTTCGAATATTTCGGAAAGATGGATGAACTCTTTTATCAAAATGGTAAACAGCCACAGCTAAAAACGGTAAAGCTGCGATCGTAACCAATGTTAGTGGCACAGAATAAATGAACATAACGGTTAATGTACCACATATTAATAGAACGAATCGAACAAGCTCTGAAAAACCAAAGGATAAAAAGAATCGAAATCCTTCAACATCTGCTGTTAGCCGAGACATTAAGTCACCTGTTTTGGCGTTGTCATAATACATAAATGGAAGCCGTTGTAGTTTTTCATATAAAGCATTCCGAAGTCTGTAAACAGATTGAATTCCAAACATATCACCTAAATATTGATGACAAAAAGCAGATACCCCTTTTACAACCATTAGTGCTAAAAATCCACTCACAATCCACGGAATATATTCATATTGTTCTTTTAACACAATTTCATCAATCGTTAATTGAAGAACAATCGGATAGACTACAGTAATGGCTGTGATGAATAGAACAAAAAATAATGACCATAGAAAATATCTTTTATATGGCCAGTAAAAGCTTTTCAGCTTTTTAAAGGTTTCCATATATACCCTCCCCATTTACCTTTCCATTTTTCAATCACATTATCTATAAATATAACGTGATACGTTTAAATATATCGGGAATCGAAATATTTTTCCAGAGATTTCTCTGAATCTTCCAAAAAACACGTCTATGGAAGGAAATCCCCTCATCCAAAAGGATGAGAACAGTTAATTTCCCATAAAATTTAACAATCAAGGTGAAAATAAAAAGCTTCCTCCACATCATGTCAATATGCAGAGGAAGATTTTTTATTCTTTCAAAACATATCAATATAGGCTTTTTATGATAAACTATGTTCATATTAATCTCGAGAAGGATGTGTCATATTGAATAGATTAAAAATTGTTATTCCAATATCAGTAATCGTTTTCATTTTTGCAATAAGAATTCTTGACCAACAATATGGGGAAGATATTTCAATTGAAATAAGAACATTCATCGCCTTAGGAGGGGCATTATTTTCTGGGCTTATCTCCTATTTTCTTTTCCCAAGCAAACAAGATCAAAAAAACTAACAAGTCATTCGAAGGATGATCATTCATGGTTGGTATCCTTCGAAATGACGGGCCTATACTCCTTTATATGCTGTGACCCCAAAAGTATCATCTCGAGCATACCCATTTAAGTGAATATCTAAATCATGAAATAAACGATGTAACTCTATCATTGCTTTACGGTTATCACTTTCAATAACCTTTTTGGCTGAATTTTCAATTTGTACAAAGTCTTTATATAAATCCCTATTATTAATCTCAATTCCTTTGAAAACTTCGACAATTTCAAGTGCTTTATCTTTTTGTTCTTTATAATTCGCCGTATTTACTCTTCCCCAACAAAGAGTATTGTTGTAATACTGATGAAAAACTGTAATAAATTCATGTCCGTCCGTAAATTCTCCAGTTGTGAATGAAATAATATCCTTTGAAGCGGGCTCATGAATGACTTCTGTCGGGATATCTTTTTGTTGTTGTTCACTTTGTATTGCCGGAACATTCCCTCCTGACGTTGTCTTTTGTTCAGTATTACCAGATGAAAAGAGGATAAATCCTCCATATGTGCCAGCAGCAATCAACATTATCCCAAGTGGCATAATGATTTTCCAATATATTTTCATCACTCCACCCCCTTCCATATTTTTGATGTTCATATTTCATAGTATCAGTTGTATTTAAATGGAATCAATCTTTATGCCCTAATCATGCTCACAACTTATCTAAATTTAGTCCTAACTATATAAGTCTTATATTTATCCTTTTTGAAAGTACAAAAACTAGCCAATTAAGCAATTGCAAAATTAGCTAGTTTAGAATTTTACACATTAAACCGGTCTATTATAGATTGAAGTTCTTCGGCCATATCTGTTAGTGATTTTGATGCCATTGTGATTTCCTCCATGGAAGCGAGCTGTTCCTCTGTTGTAGCAGCTACTTCCTCAGAAGTTGCAGAGCTTTCTTTTGCTATAATAGCCAATTCATTTGCCGAGGCACTAACTTCTTGTACAGCAGCAGTGATTTCCTGTACAACTGCTGAAACTTCATCAATCTGTGGTGCCATCATGTTCATTCGTTTCATGATCAAATCAAATTTTTCTGAGGTTTCTGTTGAAAAGGCAAGTCCTTGTTCAGCATTTTTTGATACTTCATTCATTACTTCAACAGATTGATTTATATCTTATTGAATTGATGAGATAAGAGCAGAGATTTGACCTGCTAACTGTTGGGATTGCTCAGCTAGTTTTCGTACCTCATCATGTTCGTCAGCTCTAGCAGCTTCAATCGACGCATTAAGAGCTAATAAGTTTGTTTGATTTGCAATATCTGAGATTGCAACTAATATTCCCCCTATTTCTTGTAAACGATTAGAAAGAGATTGGATAACTTTATTAGATTCGAACTCTGATCTATGTTGATTTTTTCTACAAAAAAGGACAGACTTAGTTGCAAAAACTGAACTAGGACTGTCCCTTATTTAAATATGAGTCTTTTCTCCACGTTCCCAAAAATTAGACAATGGTATAACGTTCATAAAGATCCTTTAATGAATAACACCCTTTTTGCTTGAGCTTATTTACATAAATACTCCAAAGTTGTGCTGTTAACTTTGCGTCATAAAGAGCATGATGTCTTCCATGGATTGGAATACCGTTATGCTCACAGCATTCCTCTAGGGTGACCAACTTTCGGCCAGGCTCTGCAATACGATAGAGAAAAGACATATCGACAAGACGATGTTTGAATGGGGCACGATATAACTTCCAAGACGCATGCTGAAGGAAGGCCTTTTCATGATTCGCATGATGTGCGACAAGAGTATAATCTTGAGCAAATTGAAAAAATTGAAAAAGGACCTCAGACAATAAAGGAGCACTAGCCAATTCTTCGTTTGTTAAGCCTGTTAATTGACTGATTTCCTCTGAGATTAGTTTTTCTGAACGAACAAGTGAATAAAAAGTTTCTTTTTCTTTAATTTCATCACCTTTAACTTTAATAGCACCTATCGAAATGATTTGATCTCCTTGATCGGGATAAAAACCTGTCGTTTCAATATCAAACACAATTACATTAAGGTCTGTTAGTCTAATATTAAGAGTTTCCTCGACCTTCATTTCACGTTGCAATTGTCTCAAATAGGCAACTTGCTGATGTGATTGGCTTCCTTGAGATCCTCCGAGCTTTCCTTTCATGAAAAAGAGCGGATCAAACGTCATGTTAAACACCCTTTATCAATGATCCCTTGTACATATTGATGAAGTTTTTTTCCATCCCTTAAAATTGTTTTCATGTCACGTTTTTCTTCCTTTGACATCTTTTTGATGTTTAAGTAATGAACATCATCATACGATGTAGCGTTTTTAAATAGCATCACTCTGTATTTAAGAAGTTTTTCAAAATTATGCTTATAATGGAGCATATCTTCCTTATATTCACTTATTTCAGACAAGCGGTCTAACCTATCTAAAGTTGACGTTTTAAAAATACCTTCTTTCATTGCCAATACTCTTATTGCATTCACATAGGGTAAAAATGCTGTTTTCTTTAAATCAATACATCCTTCGTACTGACCACTTTGCTCTACATAAATTTGCCCTAAAGGACCTACTGATTGTTTAATATGTTGAATATTATCCATAAAGCGCTGTAAAAGCTTTTGTTCTTGTTTTTGATAATCAAAGATGGTCTTCTTCAATTCTTTCACAAAATTACTATTTCCTACTAAACTTCGAGAATCATAAAAGATTTGCAAATATCTTATCGACTCCCAGCTTTTTTCATCCATCCAATGTAAAAGCTGATCCTTCCAATCCTGTAATGATTTGCACCACATGGGATTTGAGCTCATCACTTTTCCTTCACAATACGGATAACCAATGAGAAAAAGTCCTTTTGATAACTCTTTTCCAAGTTTCTTAAAATATTCAATTGCTTGACGGGAATGTTCCTCATAAATTAATCCATGATCCTGGTCACTTATGATCCCTTGTTCAAAACGTCCTCCACTTCCTGTTATAAACCAGGAAAAATGACAGGGTGGCTTCCCATACGTTTTTTCATGATGAAAGAGTGCTATTCTACTAGCACTCCTCATCATCTCATCATGAAATTCATTTAAGCCTCTAGTATTAAGCTCATAATTGTGAATATGTTCATCTTTCCATTTTTTAATTGATTCATAGGAATCAAAATTTCCTTTCATGAGAGACACTTCCTCACGTTTTGTCAAAATGAGTGTTCTAGACCACTTATCCTGATTATGAACCAACATTTTGATTTTTGGAAGAAAATACTTCTGGATAACCATAGCTTCCGTGCTCACTTATATCTAATCCCATTACTTCTTCTTCTTCTGTTACACGTAAGCCATTCATTACTTTCTTTGCAATGGCAAGAATAACAAACGATACAACAAATGCGTAAATACCTGAAACAGCTACCCCCATAAATTGTACTCCAAGTTGATCAAAACCACCGCCATAGAATAATCCTGGTTTACCAACAGAAGCTAACTCAGGTGTTGCGAAGAATCCTGTTGATAATGTTCCCCAAACCCCTGCTACACCGTGGACGGATAATGCAAAAATAGGATCATCAATTTTTCTCTTTTCAAAAAACCTTGCACTATAGAATACTAAAATACCAGCAATAAATCCAATTACGACTGCTGCCCATGTGTCTACAAATGCACATGATGCTGTGATCGCAACTAGACCTGCTAATGCGCCGTTAAGCATAGTTGGAACATCTGATTTCCCTAAAACCATCCAAGAGATAATAAGTGCTGCAACGGCACCTGCTCCAGCAGCTAAATTTGTATTTAATGCAACAAATCCAAAGAACCCTTCATCAACTGCTACAGTACTACCAGCATTAAATCCAAACCAACCTACCCAAAGAATCAACACACCTAAAGCTGTAAATACTTGGTTATGACCTTGAATATTGTTTGCAGAGCCATCTTTATTGTATTTTCCGATACGAGGCTTTAAAAGGATTGTTGCTGCAAATGCAGCCATTGCACCAGTTAAATGAACAACAGTTGAGCCTGCAAAGTCTTGTTTACCGTGTTCAGCTAACCAGCCGCCACCCCAGATCCAATGAGCTATAACAGGATATATAAGTGCTGAGAATAAAATTGTAAACACTAGATAAATAGATAATTTAGCACGTTCAGCAAATCCACCTAAAGCAATTGTAATTGAAATACAAGCAAACGCACATTGGAATACAAAGAATACCGCCGTTGATAAGCTTGCACCTTCTGCTTGAGCACCTGAATAGAAGAAGTCTGTTAATCCAACGAAAAAGTTACCGTTTCCTCCAAATGTAAATGCATAACCTACTGCCCAATAAACTAATGATGCAAGACCTACTGTAAAAATTGTTTTACCGGCAATATGGCCAGCATTTTTCATTCTCGTTGAGCCTGCTTCTAGTAAAATAAACCCACCTAACATAAAAATAACTAAAATTGCAGCGAGCATAACCCAAAGGCTATTCATCAAAAACAAAGTGTCTTCCACTACATTTCCTCCCGTCTGATAACTTAACTTATGATGTTAGAAAATATAACATCTGTTTCTTATTTACTATTCTATACGATATTTGATAAGTGTCAACCCGTTTTAGAAAGTTTCTGATAATTGTATGTAAGAATATCTAACATTGCAAACAAAATGCTACATGCAAAAAAACATCCCACACAAGGTGAGATGTATCAAATTACCTTTCCACCATTTCTTTCTTTTTATTTCACCACTAAAGTCCTTAAGGATTGAGAATGACATCGCAATTAGGACGAAAGTCAGAGGGAACGCACTGACTATAATCGCTGTTTGCATCGGTTTGCATCGCATCCAACCCACCTGAAAGCATTAAAACGATCGCTGAAGCTGAAAGGAAAAATCCCCAAACAACTTTCACTATATTTGGCGGGTTTAGACTTCCATTTGAGGTTTGCATTCCTAATACAAATGTCGCTGAGTCTGCTGATGTTACAAAGAACGTCGTAATTAACATTAATGTAATCACAATCAATAATCCTGTTAGCGCAATTGCTGATACACAAAGAATAAAACTGTTTCTAAGGTTTGTCCACTTACATCTAATCCCTCAAAGAATTCGAAATAAATACCTGTTCCACCGAAAACCGCAAACCAAAAAGCACTAACAAGAGTAGGAATGATTAAAACAGCAATCATGAACTCTCTAACAGATCTTCCTTTTGAAACACGAGCAATAAATGTTCCTACAAACGGGGCCCAAGCAATCCACCATGCCCAATAAAAGATTGTCCATCCTTGAATCCAAGCAGCATTTTCTTCATTAAATGGAGCAAGCCTTAATCCCATACTCGGTAAATTTTGGATATAACTTCCTAATGTTGTGGTAAATAAATCTAGCAAAAAGCCGGTAGGTGCAAGAATTAAAAAGAGTATAAGCAAAATAACAGCCAAAATGAACCGGCGCGCGTTTTCCTAGTAATGGAGTTAATGTAACACTCATTAAACCTGGTTGCTTTTTTCTGAATTTGTAATAGGCTAATACTAATGCAATGACAGCGTAAATGGCCCATGCATGAAATCCCCAATGCAAGTAAGTGTAGCGCAGCGAAACCTTTGCCGCTTCAGCAGTACCTCCTTCTCCAATTGGAGGACTAGCGAAATGGGATACTGGTTCTGATACTCCAAAAAACAATAACCCAATCCCCATTCCAGCACTAAACAACATTGCAAACCAAGTGGCTCGTTTAAATTCCGGCTTTTCATCATCAGCCCCAAGCTTAATTTTTCCATACTTGCTAAAAATCAAAAACAAAGCAAAAATTAAAAAGAATGTAGCAGATAACTGGTAAAACCAACCGAAACTACTAAGAAAAAAGCTTTGGTTTTGTCCATCATTACCCCAAGATGATCAGGAGCAATAGCAGCCCACGCAACAAATAGTGTGGAAATTACGATTGAAATCCAAAAAACCTTTGATACTTTTTCCATTATCTATCTCCTTTTTCATACCCAAGAGAAGAATTGACAAATTCGATTTTCATCCTGAGTTAACTCAAAGTCATCGAAATTTATATATAGATATTTGTATTCTTCCCATTTTCCATACCCTGTTATGCTAGAAAAAACATGTTATAAAATTGCAATTTGGCTTATAGGTAAGAAAAGGCTATAATAATAATGCTTATGGTCAAGTGTATACTGAGTTAAGAAAGAGGTATTGATATGAAAATTATTGAATCAACATTTGAAAAGTTGGAAGATCCGTTTGGAATTCTCCCTGGAGATCGTTT
>DASQMK010000747.1:0-7502 GCA_035645575.1 Metabacillus sp. | reverse complement strand
GTTACGCTTTTTAGTAATGAGTTGAATTAATGCTGGTGCTCGTAATATTAAACTAAGAAGTTAGTTGTTTGATTGCCGGAAGGTTGTCACTAATTCGGGGAAGATTATAGTGTTGGGTATACGGTTTTCGATTATGCGCACGTTGAAATTTAAATTCAAACGTTATAATATTTTTGGCAGTTTTTGATACTGGTGGTGTTTCTATTTTATTGTTCATTTATTTTCATTTTATTAGTCTTCAATCCCTTCCATAACTTAGAAAAGATTTGTATAGAATTCAGGATGCTTTTCCACTGGTATAACATCATTTGAATATGCTCTAAAAAATTCACATCTTTTAATAAAATACATAAAACCTGTATGCATCGAACGCTACTAAATCTGGAACATAAATAAAAAGCTGAATTTCATCTTTAATGGGGTATCGGGTAATAATTATATGACTTAAAAACGAATTTTTTAGAATAAAAAGCTTTTACTGTTTTAAAGGTAGATTCAACATAGAGTTTAAGACCTCTTTCTTGAAACAAGAAAGTAGGAAAAACTTGTTTATGAAGACATCCACAAAGATGACCAACTTTTAGTTCTACCTATTCTAAATCCTATAGGGTTAGTTAAAATGACCCATGATAAATTATTTGTTGCTTTTTTTACCTTTCACTTTATTATGTATAGGGCCTTTCTTTTTGGTTTTAACAAAATCTCCAAACTTATAGCCTATATGTTTGTCTTTTATCAATAAAGACACGAATTTATTACCCTGTATGCACTGAGAACCTTGTACCAACAAAAACAGGTAATATGGTGGACCTTCTAGAATATACGGTCTGTAATCCTTTGGTTTGTTTAATAGTCACTTCGCCTGAATATACCTTTCCATTTAGACCTCATGTTATAACTATATATATTTTAATTAATAAGAATGTGCACGTTTCTTTTTGCCACCTACATTATCTCCTGCAGCTGGTTTCTCTAGAAATTGTAAATAAATTCTATTATGTTCAACTTTCTTTATATAAATCTAACTTCTTTTTATAAGCTAACCCTTGATAATTTAAAGAATCAATTACCTCTTTAAAGAATTTATGTTCGAAGAGACAATCCATCTTTTCGTTCATAAGCTGCTTGTATAAGCCATTTCATAGCAATACTATAGCTTCGTCGTACATCATGAATATACGCTGGAATACGCAATTGTTGCGCAGCAACTTTATAATTTCGCAACTCAAAAATAGGTTTTAAACCATCCAAAGCAACCCGCAACACAAATTTTGGATCTTTAAATCGCTGGTCTCTAGTAATAACACCATGCGCTTTTAAAACGTGCTAATATTTTATCTAACATAATTTTTGCTTTTTCTTTTTTTCCTTGCTTGATCAAGATACCTTTTAAAAAATTATAAAAAACCTTGTTTGTTCGCTAAATTATTTTTTCTGGAAATCATTATCTTTATAGTTTTAATGTGTTTCAGTAATTACCATAGATTTCTTTATTGAATATTTTGATCGCCGTTGTATTCGTACAATACTTTCACGTGCGACAAAATCATATTTACCACGTATTAATTTATTAATGTATACCAGGTAAATCTTTTACTCTTCCGCCACGTATTAAAACTACGCTATGCTCCTGCAAATTATGTCCTTGACCAGGTATATATGCTGTTAAATACTTTTTTCGATATAGTTTTCTATCCCGCCATAATTATTTTAGCAATTTTGCGTGTTGCAGAATTAGGTTTTTTAGGTTTCATAGTATAAACCCGCACACATACACCACGTTTTTGAGGATTTTCCTTTTAATATAGGTGCTTTTTTCTTATGTACTTTTTTTCCACGTATTTTTCGTAACAATTTGATTAGCTGTTGGCATTGTTTGTTATTTTGTTTACATTAGACAACAAATAAAATATAATTTTTAAATAATTATTGTTTGTTATTACAGTTTGGGGGATTAGCAATGAAAAAATATTTTGAAAAATGTTGGTTAACAATAATTTTTGCATTATTTGCCGTTTCGTTAGACTGTTTACCGAAAAAAAACATAATATCCGTATCAAACGTGGAAAAATTTATTTTTTTCTTGTTTTCAACCAACAATTTCAAAAATAAAAGAAAATCCAAAGGAAATTATATAATTATTAGGTAGTTTTATAGCTAGTGCATTGATGAATTGTTCCCCTAATAAATGACTCTAATTCACTTATTTTTAAGATTAAATTCGTTAAAGAATACGTTGACCCACTTAATTCTAATAATAGAACATTTAGAAGATGTTATCCCTAATAGATCAGTCTTGTTATATGTTTTATTTAAAATTCTTGGCGCTGTTTTGAACCGCAATATTGTGCTTTGCTGTATTGAACACTCTTCAAGCAATAATGATATTTTTCGGTTTTTTTGTTTATCCAATAGATTAAACAGGATACGTAAACAGGATACCATAGGTATCCTGTTTGAACAACCCATTAAAATAATATTCAACTTTAACTTGTCTGCTAGCTTTGAGCAAACCCAAGTGATACAAGATCTGCTTCGTGATGTTGGATATTACGAACAGTCATAACAATTATTGTGTAAATTAGCACACAAACATATACATATAAATTATCAGGAAGAAAGCGGGTTTGAACCGCTATCCTCGAATTTGGAATTCGATATTTTACCATTTGAAACTATTCTCCTTTCAACACATTAAAATTAAACGCGGGCGGTTTGCATATACCGAAGAAACTATAACATCAAATAAATTTTCATCTATTTCTTCCTTCAACAACAACACGTAAGGTTCAAAAGCCGGTGTGTTGCCAAACGTAATCTAACAATCCTTTCTCTACTGCAGAGACTTTTTCCAAAGGAACATTATCAAAATATCCTCGAACACCTGCCAAAAATAACAACCAGTTGTTGTTCTATAGTATACGGAGTATACTGCGGTTGCTTTAATAGCTCAGTTAAATGGCTACCTCTATTTAATAAGCGCTGTGTAGCTTCCATCTAGATCAGATCCAAATTGTGCAAAACTTGCAATTTCACGGTACTGCGCAAGCTCTAATTTTAAAGACCTGCAATTTTCTTCATTGTCTTTAATTGTGCAGCTGAACCCACGCGACTAACAGACAATCCAGCATTAATGGCCGGTCTAACCCCCTTATAAAATAATTCTGTTTCCAAAAATATTTGACCATCTGTAATAGATATAACCATTGGTAGGAATATACGCTGAAACATCTCCTGCTTGTGTTTCTACAACTGGTAATGCAGTTAAAGAACCACTACCAGAAGCATCTGACATCTTAGCAGCGCGTTCCAACAATCGAAGAATGTAAATAAAATACATCTCCAGGATATGCTTCTCTGCCTGGCGGACGACGAAGCGTAAAGACATTTGTCGGTATGCGACAGAATGTTTGCTTAAATCATCGTAAATTATCAAAGCATGTTGTCCAGTATCGCGGAAATATTCTCCCATAGCCACAGCCAGAATATGGTGCTAAAAATTGCAAAGAAGCAGCATCACCTGCTGTTGCGCAACAACGATAGTATAATCCATAGCCTTTTCTTGTTGTAAAGTATCAATGATTTGTAAAACAAGTAGAACGTTTTTGACCAATAGCTACATAAATACACACAAGGGCATCTTCTTTAGAAATTAGCCGTTTTTTGATTTATTATAGCATCAATTGCGATTGCTGTTTTTCCTGTTTGACGATCACCAATAATTAATTCACGCTGACCACGACCTTATAGGTAAAAGACTATCTATAGCCTTTATACCAGTTTGTACCGGTTGATGCACAGATTTACGTTGAAACAATCCCTGGAGCCTTAACTTCTACAAAAGCGCGTTTAGCCGCTGTTATTGGTCCTTTTCCATCTAAAAGGATTACCTAAAGGATCAACTACACGGCCTAATAATTCTGGACCAACTGGGACATCAACAATTTTTGAAGTTCTTTCTACCGATATCACCTTGATTAATACCGCGATCACTTCCAAAAACAACAACTCCAACATTATCTTTTTCTAAATTTAAAGCCATACCATGCAATCCTGCTTGGGTAAAGAAAACTAATTCACCAGCCTTGGACTTCTTCTAAGCCATAAACACGTGCTATACCATCACCTACAGAAATAACGATACCTACTTTAGCTAAGTCTTTATCTTCATTTCCTACCACTTTGCTGCACTAAAATGCTTGTTATTTCACCTAAAGTCGTTTGCTTATTCATTATTTATAATTTGCGTAAAACATACTCTAATTTTCCCTATAAAAGGAAAAACTACCAATAACAACAAAAAATATAGAACTGTAAGAGTTTGTCCAATTATTAAGTATGGATATGCTACAGGCTTGCTACCGAATCCAACCTAATAAAATGGATACTATAAAAAAGCACCAAACAGCTATACGCATAAATGGTCTAAAATCAGAGCTCCTTAAAGGAGTAGTAATGATAAACGGTAAAAATATTAAAGCTAATATAGAAAATAATAATGCAAACGACTCCCAAAAGTTTATTAGGAATAGACCTCAATATTGCATAAAAAGGTAAAAAATACCATTCAGGTTACAATATGTGGCGGCGTAACCATAGGATTGGCGGGTATATAATTGTCCAGTATGTCCTAAAACATTAGGCATAAAAAATACAAATAAAGCAAAAAATATCAAAAATAATATAACACCAAAAAGATCTTTTATAATAAAATAAGGTACATTGTTACAGTATCTACTGTAAATTTTACTCCTAAAGGATTGTTAGATCCATATTCGTGTAAGAATACAAGATGTATAAAAACCAAAGCTAATATTATAAATGGAAACAAATAATGAAAACTAAAAAAGCGATTAAGCGTAGCATTGGCAATAGAATAACCGCCCCAGACCCAATAAGACGATATTCGTTCCCACAACAGGAATAGCTGATAATAAATTTGTAATAACTGTTGCACCCCAAAAAGACATTTGACCCCAAAGGTAAAACATAACCCATAAAAGCAGTTATGATCATAAGCAACAAAATCACAACACCCAACGATCCATAAAGGTTCTTTAGGATAAAGATAAGACCCATAATATAAGCCACGAAATGTATGTAAATAAACGACAATAAAAAACATGGAAGCACCATTAGCATGTAAATACCTTAAAAAGCCAACCATAGTTTACATCCCGCATTATATGTTCTACACTAGCAAATGCTAGTGTACTTCCGGTGTATAATGCATAGCAAGAAATATACCTGTTATAATTTGGACAAGCCAAACAAACTAAAGAATATATACCAAAATTCCAAAAATAAGTTATATTACTTGGCGCTGGGTACGCTATTAAACCATGATATACAGCAAAGAAAATTACAGATGAATGTAATAATCTCATGCTAAATAGGATTACAATAAACATTAGTTAACAATTCTTTACGGCTTATCCCCGCAAATTGCAATTTTTTATACCATAAAAATTCATTTACCCAAAAGTTCAGGTATTTCAGATGTCGGAGAAATATACCTTAACGTAACCGCTAACGGTTGTGTTTTATGAAAAACACTTGTTGGAGATCCACTTGCAAAACTTGCAGATAATCCATGACATATTTTTAGTATTTGACTTTTGCGCTACTATATCAATAGATTTCCTACTTTTTACTGGTAATATATAATGCCCCCAAATTCATATAGTTCCTTATTTTATATAAGGAACTAATTAAATTATATCTACCCGGAAGTTTCCTTTTTATAATCAACAATATATGGCTTTATACTCATAGAGGAATCTAACCATAAAAGATTCCTACGAATACCCAAAACGTTTACAAAATATACGTTGTGAGGTTAAAAGAGAAAACATTGCTCTTTTCCGCGGATTTTCGTAAAGTATATTCTATAATTTGTTTATTATGTGCTAACGGTTCCCCCGTATAACCATTTGCCGCGTATAACGCAAATGAATCATTTTATCAAATTGAAGGTCTTAATGACCCTGAGTGGAATCGAACCACTATCTCTAAATCCGCAATTTAGTGCTCTATCCTATTGAACTACAGGATACTAAAATATACTCCGGGCAGAAAGGACTCGAACCTTCACTGGTGGATTCAAAGTCCAATGCCTTACCACTTTGGCTATGCCCTGAAGTATATACATACCATTTTGAGACCAAAGAGGACTTGAACCCCTATTACGCTCCTTATGAGGGAGGAGTTTTGCCGTTAAACTATGGTCTCTTCTGGGAAAGGGGAATTGAACCCCCATCTCACGGCGCGACAAGCCGGCACTCTACCATTAAGCTATTCCCTTCCGTTAACCAATCTCAAATTTTTATTCAAATTTAATATACCTTTTGAAAACGCCGCTACAAATAATTTATTCATAATTAAAAGATGTAATTAGACTATTTGCAGATCCTGGAATAGGATAAGTAATATAACCTTCTAAGGTATTAGAACCATCTACCATAGCAATTAATGGGACTCCTAAATTGTATACTTCACCGCATTGCTATCTTATGCGCATTAAGACGCATAATGCTAACTATTGAGGGAAATCGTGGAACATAATTTTTATACCTACTTACAGCCTTCCTTTTTGCATACGTTTACTTCTTCTTTAACCTACCTTCAACTTTTATGATACTAATTTTTCTGTATGTAGCCCAAAAATTAGTTAAAGTACCCCCATGCCAAACGTGACACTATACTCAAATATGGCTGCCCAATTTCACGATTTTTTTCAACCGGCGCCAAACCGTGTTTTTTTGATTTTTTCAAAATTTCAAATGTCGGGTCAATTTCTTGTTGCTGTTGGGCGTTTTTTCTGCCAACATCACGCGTATAATCATCACATACAGCATTGAATACACCAAAAGTGTGTTCTCCCCAAAGCCGTACCCAAATCGGAAACTTCGATACTAAGAAATACCCCATTAGCTAATGCTGTTTGGGATATTACATTAATTGCTTTCCGCAAATAAATGCCTGCTTTATCTAAATCGAAATATAAGGTTGTGCTGCCGTAAACCCACAGCAATATTTGCAACATATGTTGGATAAAAGTCACCCTTTTTCGGGCCAAAGATGTAACCCATAACCGAATAGCATACTTGTAGTTATCCCTTTACTATTGTTTCTCATTTAATATGAAAAGTGTGCTTCTGCCCTGAATTTGAACAGGGATCTCTAATTTCGAAGACTACTGTTTTTCCGGGTTAAACTACAGAAGCCTAATAATTATTGTAAATATCATTGACGGGAGAAGGGATTCGAACCCTCGAATGGTTTAAACCATTAAAAAGTTAGCAACTTTCCGCAATCGGCCTCTCTGCCATCCCGTTTTTTTAAATGTTTTAATTTACCTATTAGAAATTAAAGAAAGTATATAAAAGAAACAAAGCATCACCCCAAAATATAAATAAGATGTTAAATAATGTTAATAGCGCTATCAAGGCATACACAAATAGAAGAGGGCGGCATATATTGTTTATATGTTTCTGGTGTGA
>DASQMK010000746.1:0-3895 GCA_035645575.1 Metabacillus sp. | reverse complement strand
TAATAGTAAAAGTAGTAATGGAGGATTAAAAATGATAAATGATGTAAATACCCGTAAACCTAATTTCGACATATCACCTCAATTTCTAAATCGGTGGTCCCCGAGATCTTTTTTAGAAAAGGAAGTTCCTGATGAGGACCTATTCAGTGTTTTTGAAGCCGCACGCTGGGCTCCATCCGCTTCGAATCTGCAACCTTGGAAATTTATTATTGCCCGGACGAAAGAAGACCGGGAAAAATTCCATTCTTTTATTATGCCGGGCAACCTGTTATGGTGTAAAAAAGCTCCTGTATTAGCTGTCATCGTGTCAAAAACTACATCTGAACGGGGAATCAACGCTTGGCATGCTTTTGATGCGGGTACAGCATGGGGATATCTTGCCTTAGAAGCAAATCGCAAAGGTTTAATCACCCATGCTATGGGAGGATTTGAAAAAGAGAAAGCTCGTGAAGTCTTAAATGTACCTGATGATTATGAACTTCAAGCTGTCATCGCCATTGGGTATCAAGGTGAAAAAGAAGCTCTACCAGAAAATCTTCAAGAGCGTGAACTACCAAGCGATCGCAGCCCATTGAAGGAATCCCTTTTTGAAGGGAGTTTTAAGAAGGATATATGAAAAATGAAATAAGTATTATAGAAATTAATTCTAATCATTTAGAAAAACACACCTTACGATTAGCGCAACAGGTTCGGTTTAAGAGTACAAAAACAGTAAATAGCAAGTTAATTACAGTTCAATTCGCAACAGAATTGAGCTGTTTCTTTTTAGGGATAAGACGGCTTTTTTATACAAAATGCAGATAAAAAAGTCGCTGTTTCGTGCCCACTTTTAGATGGCAGAAGTTGTTGTCAATGTGCGAATTCTTATGTTAAATCAGGTACTGGATTAATGGTTATTATTTGATAATCTGATATTCTGGAGTATCCGAGACTTATTTAGTAGGTTCGATATAAAAATATATTCCTGTTTTTTTGTCGATTGTTGGACTTACTTCACTATTTGGTGTTTTTACAATAGGACTTTCGTCTTCACTTATTCCAGTATAAATAGTAAAATCCTTTCCAGATTGTGTTGTTGTTTCCCAATTTATTTGAGAAGCATATTTTTTGGCTTTATCATTTCTAACAAGAACATCTTGATCAGAATGATACCAAGCATACTGTCCATTCTTCACACTGATGCTTGAAACCCCCACTCCTAAACCTTCATCTAATTGTTTTTTATAGATAACAAATGTTTCATCATTTTCATTTACTTCTCCGATGATGTCTTCTTTTTTCATCTCTTCTTCTTTAATACCATAATCAATTGCTTCCTCCTTCGTTTCAAACCATTTTAATTCACTGGCTCCATCATTTGCTAATGCAGAACATCCTGTAAGTGCAATCATGGCTATTGCAAAAGATAATACTACTTTCATTTAAAATCCCCCTTTGAGAAAAGATGTGATAGTTACATAATATATTCAAGAGGAATAAAATTACAATATATAGAAAATATTTTCTTACAATACAAGTATTCATTTTTCATACAAAGGGTTTAATTAAGAATGTAAGTTACCTCACAAGTTTAAAACCTTCACACCTCCCGTGAACATTAACTCAATTAAGCCTATCTATATTACCTAGTTATCATTATTTTCTTCCCTCATGAAGAAGACAGCCACCCTAGGCTGTCTTTTTCGGCTTCAATATATATAACGTCACTCAGTTTCTACTGATACAGGATCAATAGCTGAATCTCTACTACATCCTTCATCGTACAATATTCCATCACTTATAAAGTGATTTTTTAGTCTCTCTCCGGAATATCCCAATGAAACGGATCTTTAAACAACTTCCAATCTAAATCAAATTCATCACTCGTTAGTAGACAAGCATCTAATTGCCTAGATACCTCTTTTTCATTCATATCTGTACCGATAAAAACCAATTGAGTCATACGATCACCAAATTCAGGATCCCATTCAGCTTTTATATGAGGATTTCCACTTAAAATGGCTTCTTGCTCAACAATTGGCATGGTTGCCACCCAATAAGCAACAGGTTCTATTTGAATAGACGGACCTGCTTGTGAGACGGAAAGAGCAAATTCATTTCTTGTCGCACACCAGGCGATTCCTTTTACCCTTACAACGAGGCATTTTAGCAATTGTCCGCTTGTTGGCAAATAATCTTCCCCGAATCCAGCATCCACCAATACCTTCTTCTCTCCCATATCAATTAACAGGAAATTAAGAGGTGCATCAAATTTGTTTGGGAGATGGTCAATAAGTTCCGGGGGTGTATCAGCAAAAAAGAACTCTTTAGATACCGGGAATACTCCGTCCGATAATACGATAAGCTTGAATGCTCCGAATTGAAAACTCCAATTTTCTACTTCCTTTTTCATATGGCACCACCTATAGTGTGAATGATATTTTGTAAGCTTTGCGACAATTCCTCTACTCCATCATGAACGAAACCACTTCTAATGCTTAATAATAGATAGAGTTTCGTATCACATTCTCCTCCTTCCCCTTCTGAATTATGTTGCAGCATGACATAGCAAAATCTTCAGGAGATCTTGTTCAAATCTAAAAAAAATGTTAGATTATATTTACCTATTATAAATCGTAATGATTACGTTTTTTCAAGAGGTAGGTATTTTACTCTGTCACATTAAACTCGGAGGTACATATAAATGATTCTTTCCAATCAATCTATTAAAAAGAAATTATATGAAAGTCAGCTAAAAATTCATCCTATAACTGAAACACAATTTCAACCAGCTTCTGTAGACCTGCGTTTAGGTAACCACTTTTTAGCTATTGATGAAACTTCAGTTCCTTACCTTTCATTAGAAAAAGCTGCTGTGTATAAAGAGTTTTACGAAGATAAAATCCTTATTCCTCCCAATGGATTTATCCTTGGTACAACTCTAGAGTGGATTAAGCTTCCAAATAACTTAACAGCATTCGTTGAAGGAAGAAGTTCAATTGGGAGACTTGGGCTTTTCATTCAAAATGCAGGATGGGTGGATCCCGGATTTGAAGGGAATATCACGCTGGAATTGTACAATGCAAATCAGGTACCAATCGAGTTAACTTCCGGAAGAAGGATTTGTCAACTCGTCTTTGCAGAGCTTGATCAGGACGGTCCTGCTTATTCCGGCAAGTATATTGGGCAGGACAGGGCCTATGAAAGTCGAATTTATTCAGATGAAGAATGCAAACCCCAGCCTCTTCCTGAAAAGTTATTTAAAGAGTTTGATTAAGTTGTCAAGGAAAATTAAAAATTCATTAGATTCTTACGATAAAAAGCATGAGAAGAAACAATTTATTCTCATGCTTTTCCATTAGACTTATCCTGTTGATTCTCGAATCGATCCTCTGTAGGAAATTCAGCTAAAAAGAAATCCTTCCTGAATATTTGACTGAATCCGCCACCTACATGACTTAGGCTTGGCCACTTTGACTCCAATATTTAACCCACAAATATTTCTCTTCGATCATAGGCAAATAAAATCATTGCCATACCTAAGGCAGCACAAATCAAATACATAAATGAATAAGAGGAATTATCAGCTATTGGTCCCATAATGACACCACCTAGTGATACACCTAGATCAGCCATCGCAATGAATAAACCTAATAGCACATTTCGATTAACCTGTGGTAAGACAAAACTTAAATACGTAGTTAACGTAGGATATAATAGAGCCTGAGCTGTACCCATTAAACAAGCACCAACATAAAACAAAATAACTCCCCCTTTTAAAGCAAAGCTCACACATAGTGACCCCATTGCTAATAGGAACATATTTCCCATTATAAAAGATGAATGCCATTTCCCGTCAGACGGTATTTTTTTTCTTAAGGTAAAACGAGCCATGACAACAGTTCCCGCCATAATC
>DASQMK010000745.1:0-13009 GCA_035645575.1 Metabacillus sp. | reverse complement strand
ATCTTTTTTCCCCTTTTCCATTTAATCTGGTTAATAAGCAACGCCAAAATGATTGGTGCAGGAAAGCCTACAATAATCGTTGTTAAGCTTAAAACAATTGTATTTCTTAAAAGATCCGTAAACATATGACTTTCTATAAATTGAGTAAAGTATTTTAATCCTACCCAATCTCCGCCGGTAAGCCCCTTTGTAAAATCGTACTCCCTAAAGGCTAACTGGATTCCATACATAGGAATATAGTTAAAGACAAAGACTATGATAATTGCCGGAAAAATCATCAACCATAACTGATAATCACGTTTAAATGTATTTATAATTGTCGGCTTTTTTTCCAGTTTTATATTAGGCGCACTGTTAGTTTTAGCTGTCCTCGTGCTTATCAAAGCCATATACATTCTCCTTTACTTTGAGGGTATGGCTGTCTCAAAAATACAGTGACAGCCATATCTCCTAGGTAATTATTTATTCCATATTACTCATGTATTCATCATAATAGCCTTGAATGATTTCGGTGTTCTTATTGATCCCTATCTTTTCTAGTTCCTTTACGTAGTTCTCCCATTGTGAATCTATTCCACCTTTTGTTATCCATTCAGAGTATTTTGCCATTGCTAAATTCATAATTTCTGTGTTTGCTAGACTTAAAGCATTATTATCTTCATCACTATATTTAATAAACATACCTGGGAAAACGTCCTTTTCTATATCTAAAGAATCAAAAACTGGTTGCAATGGCTCTGTTTGCTTCCCAACTGATTGCATATCTTCTCCGAGGGTAAGTTCTAAAGAGTCTGATATATACATTGGTCCATTATCAGCCCAAGTTGTTGTCCATTTCCATGTTCCTGGATCCATTGCTTTATCTTCTGGAGGTAATACAGTATAAGAACCATCACCATTTTCAGAAATGTTTGTACCAAGTGAACCGAATAACACCTGCATACTAACCTCTGGGTTATACAATTCATTAATAAATTTCATAGCTGCTTCCTTGTTTTTACTTTGAGATGACATTTGAATAAAGTTAACACCGTAGTTTAAGTTGTTGTAATCATAGCTCCAAGAAAGCTCTTCTGTAGAATTAGCCGAAACTTTCAATGGTGCCATTGATTCATACTGTGGTGCAAGGGTATTACCGAATCTGTCAGTTGCCTCCCATCCAAATGTATAGCCTACTTTTGCAGTGTCACCATCTCCACGGGCAACTGATTGGTATTTTGTATAGTCCTGAGTAAATACCTCTTTATTAATTAAGCCTGCTTCCCAGCATTTATTCAAAAATGACACTAGCTCTTTATATCTTTCATCAATCAAAAAGTTTTTCACTTTCCCATCTTCAACAAATATTCCCGTTCCACTTCCATCTCCTATTGTGATCCCCATACTTCCTAAAAGAACGGTTGGTTGAAAATATCCAAAACCTGTAGTTCCTGTTGGAGAGAAATCCATTGGTATTTCATCATTTGGATCACCATTACCATTTGCATCTTTCTCTTTAAATGCAACTAAGACTTCATAAAGTTCATCCCAGTTTGTAGGCATTTCCAGGCCAAGATTATCTAACCATTGATTATTAATAAATTGTCGAGTCGCTGTTTCAGGCCAAAACCTTTGATATTTTGGTAAACCAAAAATTTCACCATCTCTTTGTGTTGATAATGCCTTTAATTCAGGTTTTTCTTTAAACATCGTTTGAACGTTTGGAGCATGCTCCTCTATCAATGGAGTTAGATCTTCAAATAGGCCATTAAATTTCGCAAACTCAGCATCTGTAATAGCATTAGGACCAACTATTAAATCGGGTATATCACCAGCTGCGAGCATTGCTCCCTTTTTCTGAGGCCAATCAGCTGTTACCTCCTCCCATTTAATTTCAACACCTGCTCTTTCTTCAGCTTCTTGAAGCCATTCTATTTTCGATAATTCCTGTGTTAATGGGTGTTTAGTAATTAATGCAGTAAGCACCACTCTACCGTCTTCTGTTTGTTCCACTTTCTCCGTGTTACTACAACCTACTAATGCTGAAGTTAAGCATAAAAACATGATCAATAGAAGGGCAGTCACTTTTTTCATCCTAGCATCCCCTTTGGTTTAATTTCGAAACAAACATTATGCAAACCCTTACATTTCTATGGAAGCATAAAGCTATTTCTTTGATAACTAGCAATAACTAACTGATTTCATTATGAAAGATTTTCTACATGATGAGAATTCACAATTCCTTAGAAAACATATCTTTTCTTTGGAATTTTCATAAAAGACATATAAGAAAAGCGCAAGCGCCTTGATCAGCCTAGGGCAAATAAGCCAATTTGGAATAGAAGGCGTTCTTTGCCTTCTATTCCAAATTGGCTTATGACCTCGAGGGGCTAGGCGCTGGAGCTAGACACCGAAACTAAGTCAAAACTTATAAATTCTGATACTATAAAGAAAAAAGCTCCATCATCAAAAAAGAAGACTACCTCATCATAGTCTTCTCTATACCTAGATAAATATTTTTAATGATGTTGGAAAATATCATTTGTATTTACTATTCTTACCCCGTAAACACCACCTGCTACTTTCCCATCTTCAGATGCAAACTTCACTTCCACCTTTTCTTTTCCTCTCGTCAAAGACAATGGAATTTCATAACAAACCGAAAACAGTGCTCCCGGCTGATTCTTTTCCAGAACTTGGTGAGCAATCGGCGAATTGTCTATAAATATATCAAATTCACGAGCATACGGTTTTCCATCAATATGCAGATTTGTATCATTGCCATTATAGGTTACGTATAGGTACATTTGTGTATCTTTTAAAATTGACATTTCATAGCTGAAAAAACCTTTATTTACACTATCTCTCCACCCAGAGTTAAAAAGATTACTATACCCCGAACGTGAGTTACTTTTTGTAATAGAATGCTCCACTTCAGGTTGTTGTTCATTAGGGCTGACAGCATCTATTGTAATGCTATTAAGGAAATCCGATTTCTCTTTTTCTTTCTTCACAAAGGCCTTATACATAGATGGACTCATCACATTCCAATACAATGTGTAGCGTTGGTGATGCAGCTTGTAAAATGGTATTAGTTTGACATGTTTATTTCCGGGCTGACCAATTGCTTCTGTCCTAAATACTAGGGACTCACCCTCAACAGGTTTCAACCAGTTTCTTATATCTTCCTCATCTGTAACAAGATCTGGAACTTCTATTAATGGATAATTATTTAATTTCAAATGATCATCTAAAATATCTGTTTCCGGAAAATTTTCAGTACCGAGTGCTCCTGCAAGTACAATTGGTCCATATAGAAAAGCGACTTTCGTTGAATCATGTTTCATTGGCGATGTGTAAATTTCCATTGGGAGTTTGATATCAATTGTATCCCCCTTACTCCACATTCTTTCTAAAGTGATATATCCATTTTTTGTACTAATGTGTTGGTCTTTTTGATTCACTGTAACCGTTACGGAATCAGATATCCAATTTGGGACTCTAATTTGGATTGTTAAATTTATATTTTCCCCTTTATCAACAATTAATTGAGTTCGATCTGATTCTGGGAAAACAGTTGATTGCCTCAGGACCATATTTTTATTTTTAAGGGAAATTTCTGATGCAATAAATAAATTCACATATAACTCATCCTCTTGATAATAGTAAATACTCCTCGTATATCTTGCAGGGTTTTCCATTCCTGTTCCTGTACAGCACCAAAATGATTGGTCTGGTGTACAATACACTTTAAAATGTCCTGGTTGTGTTGAAACAAAATAGGTTTTCATCCCCGTATCAGGATCTTGTGAAGCAAGAATGTGGTTATACAAAGCTTTTTCATAGTAATCCATATATTCAACTTTCTGTGAAATACGATACAAGCATTCTGTAAGCTTTAACATATTATAAGTGTTGCATGTTTCGGTGGTCGTAACACCTAATTCCTCTTTATCCTCAGGTCCGAAATGTTCTCCAATGCTGTTTCCACCAATCACATATGAGCGATGTTTTGTTACTTGATTCCAAAAAAACTCCGCCATATCTTTATATCGTTTTTCACCCGTTACTTCATATAATTTTGCTGCACCTATAACTTTAGGGATTTGTGTATTTGCATGCTTTCCCTCTAGTTCATCTATTCCTTTTGATAATGGGTCTAATACAGCTTTGTGGCAGAATCTCTTGGCTAACTCTAAATAAGCTTCATTCTTTGTGATGTTATATAGGTCGACAAAGACTTCATTCATCCCTCCATGTTCACAAATAAGCATTTTCTGAAACTGTTCCTCATTTAAAAGACTAAGTCCTTTCCTTGCCCAATCTGCTAGATTTGATACAACTGCAAGTGCCTTTTGATTACCTGTTAATTGGTAGGTGTCAATTAACCCTGCATATATTTTGTGGATACTGTACCACGGAACCCAGCTTCCTCCTAATGAAAAATGATCCACTTCAAATTCGCCAGAGAAAACGTTATCAAAACAAGTTCTAGGAAAGCCGCTTACATATCCATCTCTATCAAATGATTGAATTTGAGCAAGCTCATCAACTGCATAGAATAATTTTTCTTTTAAAACAAGATCCTTTGTCACTGAATACATTGTTGATGCCGCAGATAGCCAGTGCCCAATTGAATGCCCTCTAATTCCCCTTGTTTCCCAACCACCATATGTAGGCTTCTTAGGAGTTTGGTTGACAGCCTCATAACATGGTGCAACAAGGCGATCGACATCAAGGTAAATCAAGTATTCCTTCCCTTTTTCTTGAGAATTTTTAAAAATACCATCTAGCAATGTTACGTTCTTCATTATAAAGTCCTCCCTCAACTGACCGTTATGACTTCTATTGTGAAGAAAAGACACCAAAAACTGAATTCACAATTCCATATAATCCATATCTTATTTTTGTTTTTTCATGGTAAAGTATAGAAAAGAACGCTTGGGAGGAATCGTATGATGAATGAAGTGAGTTTATACACAAATACTCTGCCTCTAATAAGAGAAATCGGTCATATGTCGGATGATGAGGGGATATTAGAACATCCTATACGTCTAATGGAAAACCTTAATGTATTCATTTATGTAAGAAAAGGGGATATTCAAGTTATTGAAGATGATGTGGAGTACAACTTACAAGCTGGAACATATCTCTTCCTTAAGAAAAACATACCGCATTGGGGAACAAAATTTTATTCGCCTGGCACGGAATGGTATTATATTCATTTTTATGATTCTTTAGATTACATAGATTTTGATACTACTAGAGAATATTCTCAATATCAGCACTCAACCCTTATTATGGAAGAAACCTATCTTTCTAAAATGACTCTCTCGAAAACAGGGACAGTGAAAAACCCAGAATACACAGAGCTTCAACTAAAAAAGCTATGCGAAGAATACTCATCCCCTCATTCATTACGACCTTTAACAACCTCCTTGTTGACCTACCAGTTTTTTATTGAATTGTATAGCAAAAAGATAGAAGAATCCAATAACTCTAAGCAGCACCGGATTGTTGGAAAAATGATTGCTCTGTTCAGCCACTCTTCTTCTAAAAAATTATCTAGTGAAGAAATTGCCGACACGATAGGGATGAATTACGCTTACTTATCCACATTATTTCGGAAAGAAACAGGGAAAAGTATTACACAATTTCAGGATGAATTACGAATAGAAAAGGCTATAAAAATGCTAAAAGAAGAATCAATTAATATCTCTGAAGTTAGTCATTCATTAGGCTTTTCCAATCCCTTTTATTTTAGCCGAGTGTTTAAAAAAGTAACTGGTGTCTCACCTACGACCTACTTAAATGAAATATATAGAAATTAAAAAATCCCTCTCAGATTTGAAAGGGATTTTTCTCAATTTATATTTTAAACTAACAAAGCTAGTCTTTCTTTTACTTCTTCTTCTGTTAAACCATGCTCTGTTACATAACGATTACGCTCATGGACACGACATTCATGACTGCATGCTCGTAAATATTTATGTTCATTTTCTTCTGAGCAAAGAATTTTTTTGTTACATTCAGGGTTCCCGCAGTTAACGAATCGTTCACATGGTTCATCTGTGAAATAGTCTCTTCCCACAACCGTTGGTTCTACTCTGTTTACAGGAACAGTAATTCTTTCATCAAAAACATAGCATTGTCCATCCCAGTCTTTCCCTTGTACTTCAGGATCTTTTCCGTATGTGACAATGCCGCCGTGAAGCTGTGCAACATCCTCAAAGCCTTCCTTACGTAACCATCCAGAAAACTTTTCACAACGAATACCACCTGTACAATATGTTAGGATTTTTTTCCCTTCAAACTTTTCACGATTGTCTCGAATCCATTCTGGTAATTCTTTAAATGTATTGATATCTGGTAAAATCGCATTCTTAAAATGACCTACTGCATATTCATAATCATTTCTTGCATCAATAACAACTGTATCCTCTTGCTGCATCGCTTCAAGGAATTCTTTCGGGCTATAATATTTACCTGTTACCTCTAAAGGATTAACATCCTCTTCTAATCGAAGAGTCACAAGTTCTGGACGATAGCGGACCTTGATTTTCTTGAATGCATGTCCATCAGTTTCATCTATTTTATAAACCATCTCGGCAAAACGAGGGTCCTCTTTCATATGGGCCATATATTGATCTGTCTGTTCAACAGTTCCTGAAATGGTTCCGTTGATCCCCTCATGAGCGATTAAAATTCTTCCTAATACCCCAAGGCTTTTACAATACTCTAAATGCTCTTGAGCAAATTCCTCGGGATTTTCAATTGGAACATAGTGATAATATAATAAAACTCGATACTCTTTATTTTCCATTTAACTCTCACCTTCTATATTATATTTGCAAGATATACATACAGAGATGGTTACTTGCTGCTACGTTAGCTTAATTTAGGATAAAACGTAACATCTTATTAAAACAAAAATCTCATATAAATGCAACCAATCTAGATCCGTTAAAACGGGGACAGTCCTCCAAAAATTCAGACTATCCCCACTTTTCACTTGAAGTCATCTTCCATGTTATACCACTTGGTCACCTCGGAAATACTTTTTCGATTCGCTGCTCGTTCTTTCATATCCGGATAACCGATATATAAGAATCCGACCACTTCTGCTTCTTCTGATAGCGGAAACAAGCTTTTTACTTCCGGGGAATAACAGCTTTCACCCGTTCTCCATATTGCTCCTAACCCTAGGGCGTGTGCGGAAAGCAGCATGTTTTGAGTTGCTGCGTGTACAGCCGCCAACTCCTCTCTCTTCATAACACGTTTATTTGTAGTCGTCGGTTCTGCAGCTACTATGATAATGACTGGAGCTCTAAGTGGTTTTTGCTCTTCCTTTGTTAACTGTTTTAAATTCTCTTCAGACTGTGGGTCATCAAGTGTTTTGGCGGTAATCGATGCTAAGACTTTTCCTAGCTTATTTCTTGCTTCTCCTGTCAATACAAAGAAACGCCAAGGTTCTGTACGAAAATGGGAAGGAGCCCAAGTTCCTGCTTCAAGAATTTTTTCAATAAGTAAAGATGGTACAGGATCTGGTTTCACAACCCCTATGCTTCTTCTTGACGAAATTGCTTTCAATACATCCATTTCATACGCCTCCAAACAATATCTATCATTCAATCATCATATTCACCTATTTTAAAATTTGACATCCAACCTTTTAGAATGCAAATTACCCCCATAAATCACAATGAAATAAGAACTATTTTATAAGAAATGTTATTATACTTACCTATTATTTCAACAAAGGAGGGCTATGATGGAGACCTATGTAAAAGATGCTTTAGCAGAGTGGAAGGAAGAGATGCTCAAGCAGAAGATCGAGCTAGATGAAGAATACGAAAAAGTAAAAGGTGAGCTTCAAATCTACTCCTATAAATCCGGCATTACGAAGCAAGTGATTCAATCTACCATTAATGATGAGATTATAGAAACAATTAAAACAACCTATCAAGTACCATTTGTGGAGAAATATGATGAACTAAAGCAATACATAAGAGTATTAGACGAAAAAAGAAAAGTCTTTCAAATGTTTGTCGATAAAATTGAAAAGGTTAGTGAATCTGGTGAAAATGATTCCGAAAAATAGACAGGAGAAGGTTTAGTGCCTTCTCTTTTTTTTGATTCATCACTTCATAATTGGTATGATTGGATTATCTTACCAATTATGAAGATGGAGTGATAACGTGATCAATAAAACTGGCTATTGGTTAATTTTATTTTTTGTTCTTACAGGCTGTGCTTTCGGATCTCCAAAGGAACAAATAAATGATGTGGAGACAACAGGAAATACAGTCGAAGCTCTTGCTAAAAACTTAAATATTCCATGGACCATAGCAAGATATGATCAAACTTTTTACCTTACTCAACGGGCAGGAACAATCATAGAAATAACAGGAGAAACTCTTAGAGAACAGACTTTATCTCTTACGAAAAATGTCCATCATGAAGGAGAAGGTGGGCTATTGGGGTTTGTGTTAGCACCAGATTTTTCAATCACCCAAAAAGCATATGCCTACCATACATATAAGGATGGAAATGAAATAAACAATCGCATCATTGTTCTTCAGAAACAAGATGATATTTGGGTTGAACAGAATGCTTTATTAGAGGATATCCCAGGAGGGAAAATCCATAATGGCGGCAGAATTAAGATCGGCCCTGACGATATGCTTTATGTTACCACTGGAGATGCAGGTAATCCCGACTTCGCACAAGATAAAAATAGTTTAGCTGGAAAAATCCTACGTATTAATCTTGATGGCACGATACCAACTGATAACCCAATGAAAGCTTCTTATCTTTATTCTTATGGTCATAGAAATCCTCAAGGTCTTGCATGGGATGAGGATGGCAACCTATATAGCACAGAGCATGGACAAAGCGCACATGATGAAATTAATTTAATCAAACCTGGACAAAATTATGGCTGGCCGCTTATTCAAGGTGATGAAGAATCATCTGGTATGGTAGCACCTATTTTCCATACAGGTGAGCAAACTTGGGCACCGTCAGGTATTGAATATTGGAATGGAAATCTTTATATTGCCACACTTAGAGACGGAAAGATCCGCCGTTTTGACCCAGCTTCAAAAAAGGTTACAATCCTTCACGAGAGTAGCGGCAGAATGCGTGATGTTTATATTGCAGAAAATCAACTTTACACGATTACAAATAATCGGGATGGACGAGGAACTCCTGCGAAAGATGATGACAAGCTACTCAGAATTCCTCTAACAGAACGGGAGTATTAACTAAACTAGTAAAATTTTACTTTGTCTAGTTACTGTTAGGGTTCTTATCATATTTTCTACCGACAAATGATAACCGTTATTGTACTTTGATAACTTTTGATTTTGTTCATGATTCTTAAATATTTCATTAATGAATAAATCCCCATATTTAGGGAATACAGAGGGGTTCTGCCAATAAATTAGCGATAACTAGATGAAATGGATATTATTGGAACGGTTTGTAACTTTACTATCATATAGTTGTAACAACGTAAACAAACTGTTAAGGTCTTGTTCTTTTAAACTTTCTTTTTCGTGGTAAGATGAACTCATTGATTAGCACAACCGCTAACAAGGAGGTATATATCATGAAAAAACAGATTATATCGTTTATCACATTTGCGGCATTAACAGCAGGATTTTCGGTACAAGCTGCTGCAAATGAAATTACGGTAAAAGAAGGCGATACTCTTTGGGATATCGCTGAAGAAAATGAAGTAGAAGTTGATAATATTATAGATTGGAATAACCTATCAAGTGATAAAATTTATCCAGAGGACGAGCTTATTCTTAATGAATCTCACGAAGTAACATTAGGTGATACTCTTTGGGATATTTCCAAACAATATGAAGTAGAAGTAGACGAGCTTGAAGAGTGGAATGACCTTGATTCCCACATTATTAAACCAGGGGAAGACCTCCTCATCAAGCACTCTGAAGCAGAAAAAAAATCTTCTAAGCCTGCTACTAAAGTTAACAGTCAAGAAGTTAAAAACACAGAATCGGCTGAAACAAAGAAGGATAGTCAAAAAGTTAAAAATACAAAATCAGCTAAAAAAGAAGAAGATGGTCAAGAAATGACTGTGACCGCAACGGCTTATACAGCTAACTGTGAAGGCTGCTCTGGTACAACAGCTATGGGAATCGACTTACATGCAAACCCGGATAAAAAGGTTATTGCTGTAGATCCTTCCGTTATTCCTTTAGGCTCAACTGTTGAAGTGGAAGGTTATGGGACGGCAATTGCAGCTGATACAGGCGGAGCGATTAAAGGTAATAAAATTGATGTCTTTATCCCTTCAAAATCGGACGCAATCGACTGGGGTAGTAAAAAAGTCAAAATCAAAGTACTTGATAAGTAACAAATATTAAAAATGGTTGTGTTATCGCTTTAGTTCTAAACGGTAAACGTAAACAAAGTTTAGAACCAAAGTTTACCTAATAACATTTTTTATAACGGGCTGTCTCATGTGGGACAGCCCGTTTCTACTTAAAGCATTCAAGATAAAATACGACACTACATACTAATTAACGTAAAAACAAAACTAATTGTGTCAGGTATTGCTATATTTCAAACCTATTTTTTTGTTTTTTAAAAATCATGGTGAGAATTGTAGATAAATTTTTGAAGGAGATTTGTTAGATTTCTAAAATTTATTTAAGTAAGAAGAAAAAGTAAATGAAAAGAAAGGTGGACATTGTGCGTGAGAGATGATTTGACCTTACAACAACTTGCAGAAGGTATCCCTAAATCACTTTTAAATGCGTCTGATAAAGATATAGAGAACTTCCAACATATTATTGAAGAGACAATAAAACTACGAGAAGGACACCGGAATTTGCAAAAGCTCATTAAAAATTTTGCGACATCTGGTATCCAACGTTCATAAGTAACACAAAACGACTTACCGACTTTGGTAAGTCATTTTTGCTTCCATTTCGTTATAGCAAAAGGTAGATACAGAAGGAAGAACGTGCCCAATGCAACGAATTCTAAAGGAATGATATACCAAGGCCATGGACCGAAGTAATCAATCATTGTAGGGTTTAAAGGCTTCCTCGAGATATACATATAATTTCCGCCTATGAGTAAATTGACCACAAAAATAATAGCTGCATAAGCATTCAACCATAAAAATGCTCTACATATTGACCGTAGTCTGGGTCGAAACCCAATAACAAAGACCATATATAGATTAGCTAAAACTGTACATCCATGTGAAACAAAAAAGTGAATATAACGATAATGCGGGAATATGTAATCACTAATATCCGGTGTAATCATCGCTTGAATAGCACTGCCTACCCCTGCAAAAAATGTAAATTCAAATAATGAATAGGATTTGGATAATAGCATAATGGCAGATAAAAGAAGAGTAATACTACTTAGATGTAATGGTAGTGAGTGAGTATAAGACCATGAATCATCCCAATACAACCAAACATGCAAACTTATTTCTGATAATATCATGATGAGAAACAAAGAAAAACGTGCCATAAAATCATAAGTGTTTTTCCGTAATATATTGCGAAAGAAGTAGATAAACAAAGTAATGATAATAAAAGTGAACAGTGTAATGAGATGTTCGATTGAAAATAAGATAAAAACACTCTCCGTTTTTGGTGAAAAATAATCCATATACCCACCTCACAACATTCAACCATTATTATATGTTACGATCCCCTACTTTACCTTTATTCTTACCAATTACGAACAACCATAAAATTTTTTATACATTTAGGAATAAAAAAAAATAAGTCAAGATGACTTATCCTCAGAATGTTGACAAACGCTCGCTTTCGCTTTTGATGTTACTCACCTTGTTGCGGTACTCATTACCACTCCTGGAAACTCCGCTCCTCACAAGGCTTCGTGCCTCGAAAGGCAAGCGTTAGCAATCAGTCTGAAGGGCTAGCAATTTTACTTTGTCTACACACTGAGAAAAAGTCAAGATGACTTATCCTCTTATGTCTATTATCCGTTAACCTCTGTACCTAAACTTGATGGATTTAATCCAACAGCTTCAAATACTTTACCGATTTTCTCGTCAGCTTGTGTAAAGGTTTCATTTGCTGCGTCTAAAGAAGGAGCATCTTTTGCTAATTCTTCTGCCTTCATTTGATAAGACTCTGTTAAATCCTCTAAAGCTGATTCAAGATCTGCTTTTTGATCTGCTAATTCTTCAGAGATTTCAATCGTTTTTAAGCCTTCAACAACAGCTTTAGCAGATGCTTCTGCTGAAGCTTTCATTTCTGAAGTAGGCTCTTCTTCTGAAGCTTCATATGCATTTAGATCTCTATCATTCTCATTTATCACCTTTGAAGTAGCCATATAGAATTGCATCATTGCACTTTTGACATTTTGTTCTTTATCCGCACCTTCTTCAGTTGCTGTCTCTTCACTTCCAGTGTTTTGTGATTCTGATGATTCTTCAGTTTCACCAGCACAAGCTGTTAACCCTATTGCAAACACAAGGGTAGAAAATAAAAACCAAAACTTTTTCATTTGTAAACTCCTCCAATTAGTGGAATAGTATGTAAGATGAAGATCGCTTTTCTATTTACCAATTATTTGAATGATCTTCCACCTTTTGTATTATAGAAGTTGAATGAAAGAATATCAACCATTATTTTACGAAAATATCATCCTATGTTTATCCTGTCCCCTAAAATAAAGCCCATTCATTACTTCCATAATAACTCTATACATCCCCGCAATTAACAAACCAAATAGGTGTTTTAACATTTTTCATCTTAGTCCAGCTAATGAGATAAAAAAGGAAATAAATATTATTTTAAAAAATGAATTAGTCAAAACCATCACTTTTCTTATAACTCCATGTCTGTCCCTTTCAAACAAATACTGCCGTTCATAAAATATAGTATCACGTAAGTAAAGGTGGTGATAGAATGAGTGGTTATCACGGAGGAAAAAGCTTCGCTTTAATTGTTGTCTTGTTTATTTTGTTGATTATTGTTGGTGCATCTTATGTAGGCTACTAATA
>DASQMK010000744.1:0-3611 GCA_035645575.1 Metabacillus sp. | reverse complement strand
CATTCCCCTTTGCTAGCCCAACGAATTCCTTTATATCTGCACCAGCGGAAAAAAATCTACCCTCACCATGAAGAATAATGGCCCTAACGTCGTTGGCTTCTAAGATATCATCCAATAAATCTGAAAGCTCTTTCAAAACATTTGTGGATAATGAATTTGCTGGCTCATGATGAATGGTAACAACTGCAACCAGATTCTCTTTTTGTATTTGTAAATACTTCATTTCTTTCCTCCTATGTTTCCTCATTTATACTTAAAATGTATTTCATTTATAGTCGGAAAATAACTTATATGAAGAGAATGACTTTAAAGTCATTCTCTATTCAAAACTTTTGGTGTTGACAATCCGTAAACGAATAAATCATGAACTTTTTTCGTTTGATCGGTTAACTTATATTTTTGATCATTCATCACCCAAGTTGTTACAGTTTCATCAATGGTACCGAAGATCATTTGCCTAGCTAGCCTTAAATCCAGATCTTCTCTGAACTCACCATTTTCTTTTCCTTCGCTAATAATTTTATCAACTACATTTAAGTATCCTTTAAGAACCTCATTAATTCGAAGTCGTAAATCCTTATTTGATTGCCTTAATTCTAATTGTGTCACAATGGCTAGATGATGGTCCTCAGATAATAAGGTAAAATGCTTTTCAATTAAAGAATATAGTTTTTCAGCTGCACTTGATTTGCTTTTAATCTCTTCTTCAATTTTTTCAATAAAAACTCCCATTTTTTCTTGAAAAAGAGATACAAGGATATCTTCTTTGTTTTTAAAATATAAATAAATGGTTCCATCAGCTACTCCAGCTTGTTTTGCTATTTTTGATACTTGTGCTTGATGATAACCATTCTCTGCTATGACAATAACTGCTGCATCAATGATTTGTATAAATTTTGGTTTTTTCTGTCTCAATGTTATGTTCGACTCCCTTTCAATTTATGAATGAATGATCATTCATAAATCAATCATAAAATTTCCTCCCATTTCTGTCAAGCCCTCATCCTTTATTTTTTTAGTTCCCCTTACTATTAAACAATCGGAGAGACATAGAGTCCCTCCAATTATTCAAATCAATTTGCGTTTTTTAATTTTTCTTTCTCTTCCTCGATTAATGCACGCCTTAATATTTTTCCAACCGCCGTTTTTGGCAATTCATCTCTAAATTCATAAATATGCGGCACTTTATATGCAGCCAAATGCTTACGTGCATATTCATTAAATTCCTCTGTTGTTGCTTGTTTATTTTCTTTTAATACAATATAGGCTTTTACAGTTTCTCCTCTGTAAGGATCAGGTATTCCAGCCACAATAACTTCTTTTACTTTTTCGTGTTCATAAAGAACCTCCTCGATCTCCCGTGGATATATATTAAATCCTCCAGCAATAATCATGTCTTTTTTACGATCAACGATATAGAAATAGCCTTCTTCATCCATGTATCCAATGTCACCGGTGAGTAACCAGCCATCCTTCATTGTTGCTTCTGTTTCTTCTCTTTTATTCCAATACCCAAGCATGACTTGTGGACCTCGAACCGCAATCTCACCAAGTTCATTTGGCTCTGCTATTCCGCCATGCTCATATGACAGGATGACAGCATCTGTACTTGGCCAAGGAACACCTACACTTCCCTTTTTTCTTTTCTCCCATATAAAATTAGCATGTGTAACAGGTGAGGCCTCAGATAACCCATAACCTTCTACAAGTTTACCACCTGTAACCTTTTCAAACTTCTCTTGCACATCAGCTGGTAATGGAGCAGAACCGCTTATACAGCATTCAATAGAAGATAAATTATATTTTTGAATGTCTGGATGATTTAATAAAGCAATATAAATCGTTGGCGCTCCTGGGAATAACGTCGGTTTTAATTTATTAATGGTTTTTAAAGTGTCTGTTGCGTCAAATTTAGGTAAAAGAATCATCTTAAATCCTTGCATAACCGATAAATTCATGACAGCTGTCATCCCATACACATGGAAGAAGGGAATAATCCCCAAAATAGATTCTTTTCCTCGTTTTGATCTATACATCCAAGCAGAACACATTTTTGTATTCAACGCGATATTGTCATGTGACAACATGACACCCTTTGGGAAACCTGTTGTCCCACCTGTATATTGAAGAAGGGCAATATCTTCAGATGGATTAAATTTAGATTCTTCAACTGTTGGCTCAGCTAATTCCATAATTTTATGAAACAGATGCGTATATCCTTCATGTTCTACTTTAACAACCATTTGATTTTGCCTTTTTTGCACAAATGGATATAAAAGGTTTTTAGGAAATGGTAAGTAGTCTTTAATACCAGTTACAATAATATGCTTCAGTTTTGTTAACGCTTTCATTTTAGAGACTCTCGGGAATAGTAAATCTAAGGTTATGATAAATGTGGACTCGCTATCTTTTAGTTGATACTCAAGCTCTCTCTCCATATATAATGGGTTCGTTTGAACAACAATTCCTCCAGCTAATAACACTCCATAATAAGAAATAACTGCTTGAGGACAATTCGGCAACATGATGGATACTCTGTCACCTTTCTGTATGCCTAGCGACTGTAAGTAGTTAGCCATTTTTAAAGACTGTTGATAAAGATCTGAATACGTTATTTCCTTACCTAAAAAATGGATGGCGATTTGTGTTGGAAATTCTAAAGCAGATTGTTCTAAATAATAATACAGCGGTTTTTCATCGCTTTTAATGTCATGAGGGATTTCTACTGGGTAAAGCTTTAACCAAGGTTTTTGACTTTCCATTTTTTCTCCTCCTTTTGAGGGAAATATAAAATGACAGTATGGTTAGAAAGGATAATGAAGAGGACATACAACATATTAAAACATATCCATTTTCACTCTTTATAAAAAAGTATATCAGCTTTTTTTGTTTTCAGAAATATAAAATAATAAAAAAGGGCCGGATATAGTGAATCAGGCCCTTCTTATATTAAAAGAAAACTAAATAAATGACCCCAATAACAATAAACAGCCCACATAAACCAAACATTACTTTTGCCAACGTCTCCACTCTACACTCTCCTTATAATGCCTCTCCTATGACATAAGATAATCCAACAGAAATAACGAGGGATATGAATCCAACTGCACGGTTGTCTTTTTGAATCTCATCATCAATTTTAAACTTCGGTGTCATAAATTCGTAAATGAAATAACCCAACAAAAGTAAGACAAACCCATACAATCCAGATCCTAACATTTCCAAGAGACTATCGTGTTGATGAATGGAAAAACGAAAGATGTTAGCAATACCAAATATTTTTCCACCTGTTGCCATAGCAACAGCTAAGTTACCACTTTGTATTTCTTCCCAATTCTTATACTTTGTTACAAGTTCAAAAATGGTTAAAAATAAAATGATACTGAGAACTACAACACTATAGTAGGCAGCAATTTGAACCAATTCATTCTCCCAAAATGTATTCATGCTTTTTCCTCCCACTATTTTAGTTCCACTATTGTAACACCTGTTCCGCCTTCACTCGCTTCACCAAAACGAGTGCTTTTTACACTTCGGTGATTTTTTAACAATTCTTTCACACCTGTTCGAAGCGCACCTGTTCCTTTACCGTGAATGATTGATACTCTTGG
>DASQMK010000743.1:0-1875 GCA_035645575.1 Metabacillus sp. | reverse complement strand
GATTCAGACATTAATAATGCCGCGATTTCTATTAAAATGTCATGTGATACTGCCCATTCACTTTGGCGAGGGGAACTGTTAATGCCTTTAGCTTTAGCGATGGGAAAAGTAAGAATTAAAGGGAGCATTCCTAAGGTATTAGAATTTGTACCAATGTTAGAGCCAGCATTTAATAGATACGATGAAATTTATAACAAGCATACAAGTTTAGTATAAATGGAGGAGAGTTCATTGTTTACTTTACCGAAGGAGATAGAGGAGTTAAGAGTATTAGTAAGAGATTTTGCACAAAACAAAGTAAAACCAATTGTAAGAGAATTAGATCAAGCACCTGCTGACGATTTTAATTGGGAAATTGTTCGAGAAGGCGCAAAGTTGGGATTGCATCGTTTACCGATTCCAAAAGAATATGGTGGATTAGGATATGGCATATTAGGGACATCTGTTGCAATGGAAGAACTTGCCGCTGTTGATGCAGGTACTGCATTAATATTTGGGGCTACAATGTTAGGGCAGGCTCCGATTCTTTTATCAGCTGATCGGGAATTACAAAATCGATTTTTACCACTATTTTCAAGTGATGAGCCTGTATTAGCATCAAACGCAATAACGGAACCAGATGCTGGATGCGATCTGTTAATACCTGAAAATGCAAAATATGCAATGAATGTTCTTTCCGCTAGAAAAGAAGGAAATGAATATGTAATAAATGGGGTTAAAAAGTATATTACAAATGCAAGAGTTGGTAAGTTTGCTTGTGTTTATGCAAATCTAGAAGACTATGTAGGTGCAGAGGGCTTAACGTGCTTTGTTATTCCATTAGATAGCGATGGTGTAACGTTTAATGGTATTGCAGATAAAATGGGCTATAGGTCATGCTTAGGAACAGAAATAGTCTTTAATAATGTGCGAGTTCCCGTTGAAAACATCGTCGGTGGAGAAGGAAATGGAATGCTTATTTCTGTTCAACAAATGAATATGGCCAGAGGAACAGTTGCTGCCATTTCAACGGGGATTGCAAGAGGAGCTTTCGAATTAGCAACTGAATGGGCAGGTGAACGTATTCAAGGTGGTAAAAAGTTATATGAACACCAATTCACTGCTCGGAAACTAGCGGAAATGGCTACAAAAATTGAAGCAGCGCGATTATTATACTTAAAAGCCTCTTATGAAGCAGATAATTCATTGCCGGCTCCAGTGTTTGAACCAGCTGTTGCTAAATTATATGCTGATCGGATCGCTATTGAAGTAGCAGAGGAAGCGATGTCCGTAATGGGAGCTAGAGGGTATATTAGAGACCATCATCTTGAGAAGTTTATGAGAGAAGCGTTGGGGGCTCGTATTTATGAAGGAACACCAGAAGTTCTTGCATTAGCGATTACTGATTTCTTATATCAAGAAGATAAAATTGAAGAGGCAGTCTGGTAAGATGCATAATGCTCATGTTACGTCTAATACTGAGCGTTATATTAGGGAAATTGTCGATAATCAAGATCATTTAACATATCACTCATTACTTGATGAGTGTACATTAGAAAAGGCTTTATATCAAAAGATAGATCGATTTGGATTATCAACAATCGCTATTAAAAATGAAGATTTATTACAGCATCAATTACTAGGTATCATGTCTTTCCGATTAAGTGAATATTTAAAATTAGATTGGATAGATCCAAACCTGGTCTACCAGCAAAAAATATTCCATGAGCCGCTTCAGCAGGCACATGGTGAGGATATTCATCTTGTCACAATGAATCACCAAACAGGCGAAATCATTTGTTATCTTTGTATTTATTCGATGGAAAGGTATAAAGGACTAACATACTTAAGCATGGAAACAGAAGACAGACCTCTGTTTCCATGCGAAATTGCCCA
>DASQMK010000742.1:0-8793 GCA_035645575.1 Metabacillus sp. | reverse complement strand
AGGCAAACTTGTCGTAAAATCCACTTTCCTATCGGAACAATAAGCCCTGTTTCTTCTGCAAGTGGAATAAATTCAACAGGAGAAATTGGTCCAAGCTTTGGGTGCTCCCAGCGAATTAACCCTTCCACACCAATGATCTTACCTGTTACTAATTCATACTGCGGCTGGTATACCATCCTAAACTGATTCGTTTCAAGCGCTTTTCTTAATCCAACCTCCAACTCCATTTTTCTTGTTGATTGGGTGTTAAGGCTTGCATTATAATACTGAAAATTATTTTTTCCACGCTCTTTCGCCAGATACATGGCAGTATCCGCATTCTTAATCAATGTTTCCTGATCTTCCCCATCATATGGATAGAGACTAATGCCGATGCTTGTTGTGACAAATACCTCTTCACTACCAATAAAAAACGGACGAGAAAAGACATCAATAATTCGCTGGGCGATCGCTTCAATCTCTTCCTTTCCCTTTCCTTCAAGGAGAATCAAAAATTCATCTCCCCCTTGTCTTGAAACAAGGCCATCACTTTTTACGACATTCCTTAATCGACCCGCAACATCCTTTAATAGAAGATCTCCGGTTGAATGCCCTTTTGTATCATTAATCACTTTAAACCGGTCCAAATCTAAAAATAAGATCGCTAGCTCTTGATTTGGTTCATTTTTTGCTAAGCTATTATTTACATGCTCCTTAAACATATTCCGATTTGGAAGGTTTGTGACCGAGTCATAGTACGCCATTTTGTGAATGACTTGCTCAGCCTTTTTTCGCTCTGTAATATCCCGGCCTACAACAAGCTTAGCTGCTCTTCCTTCATATAAAATCTTCATGAGCGAGACTTCTGCATCAACAACACCATCATTTGGTAGTACTAGCTGACATTCGAAATGATTTTTTTCAATATCCTTATCATCCATCTCCTGGACAATATCCTTTATCCTGTTCACACTTTCAGAAGAGACAAATTCAAATACATGGCGGCCGAGAATATCAGAAGTATCAAAAAGCTCAATGCCCGCTTTATTGACAAACACAAACTTCCAATCCCTAATAACAGCAATAATATCAGGAGACATCTCCACTAACCCGCGATAACGCTCCTCTCGCTCCTTCTGCTCTGTTACATCAAATAAAACACTCGTAAAATCAGCAAAATTCCCTTTTTCATTATAGGTTGGAATACCTCTATCACGAATCCAACGAACCTCTCCATCCGGCCGTACAATTCGATAAAAGCTTGTGACAGGCTCCTTTTTGTTTAATTGCTCCAATCGATGATCAATAACCTTCTGATCTTCCGGAAGGATTACCTTTCTCCATAAAAGATGATCCTGATAAAACTCATCCAAAGAATACCCGTACAATTTTTCGATTCCAGGTGTAATTAATAAATTATTTGATTTCATATCATGTGACCAAATCGCGACATCTAATGAATCAAAAATATTATTTAATCGACTATTACTATGACTAAGCTCTTTCGTTGTTTTGTTCATCACAAAAATGAGAATTAATATGAGGATAAATGTTACGATACTAACGATTATATGTAAGATAGATAACGCCATATGTTTAATAGGAAAGAAAATATATCCAATCTGTGCGAATATCTCTATTAACACAAATAAGCTAATCAGCGACCACTTCGATTTCAATAAAAACACATAGACCCACCTACCTTAAAATCAGACACATTTGAACAAATTCAGACAAAATCATAAGTGTTTTTTTATTATCTCCTATTATACATGAAGATATATGTCAAAATATAGAACTACTCTAGGAAGTCAGCCCCTTTTTTTGTATACTATTTTAGTAGTAAAGGCTGACGATGTTCGTGAGGTATATTGAATATAGGGTTGATTTATTCCATCATGAATTGGATCAATCAAAGCAGTCATTTTTTCCCTACCCAATGATTATAATGTAAACGTACCTTTATATAAGCTGCTCTTAATGTTATTATCTTTAGCCACAGAAGCTTATTTAAAATTGCAGTGCTTATGTTTCCTAATATAGCCATTATTTAACAGGCCTTTGAAATGGACAAACATTTCTTCAGCATCTTCACAGCTAGTAACAGGAGGATCATCAATGAATTTATTTTCTTTACTAGATAGCAAGAGTAAAAGATTAACGACGAATCGTAAATGTCCCCAAGCAACAAATAGCACTATGCTAAAACGATATGAAAAGATGATGGAACATAAAGGGAGGATACCAAAATGAATCTCATTGACGTTCAACCAGTCAAATTTAGCTTTTTTGAAAAACCACCAGCTTCATCTATTAATCAAGCATTTGTTTATACAAATGAACAAAATAATTTTCAGGTAGTAAAAAATGGTGATCGTTTAAGTCGCAGTGACCTTCGCGCTGGAAAATACACAAAGGTTTACATCGTGAACATGGCAACACAAAGCTTTCAAAATGAAGCTGAGTACCCTTCACTCGATAGAGGTCGCGACTTTTTAATTGATCTTTCGATTGACTACAAAGTAGTTGATCCGATTTCCTTAGTTCAACAAGGTGCAGGTGAGATTGTGACCTTTATTAAAAAGAAGCTTCCATATTGGCTTGAGGAAATTACATCTGATTATCCAATCTCAGATGCCAAGCGAGTGAAAAAGCATATTGAAGATCTTCACGAACACTCTTCTATGGTCGCTGGGTTAAAGCAAGTAGGGATCGTCATTTCAGATATTAATGTCCTTGTTAAGCAAAGCAGAAATGATCAGGAGCATGACAAAATGCATTGGAAGCAAGATCAAGATAGTGAGCTAAGAATTCATGAAAAAGAAATCAAAATGCGTGAAGCCCGCTTTGTTGCTGGAGAAATTCAGAAGGAAATCGAAAAGGGAAATCTCCTTAACGCGCTATTCATTGCTGAGGATCATAAGCCTGCATTAGAAGTTGTTCAAACCCGGATTAAAAATGAAGAAGCGTTTCGACTTGAAGTCCAGCATCAAGTGAAAAAGCTAATGATCGATCCTTCAGTCGACAAGGTTGAAGTAGCGCAACAAATTGAAAAAATTAAAGCCTACTTCCCATACGAACAATTTAGTCGGAATCAAACAACTCACTCAACTAAACTGGCTGAAGAGGATCCTCTTCATGATTTAAGGGATCTATATCAATCAACTAAAGGAGAGTAACGCGAGTGGAAACCATTATTCAGCAACTATTCTGGCTATGGGTACCACTTGCCCTGCTACCCATTTGGCTTAGAATTGCTATTATTACGTTTATCGTGGTCATTCTAATGCGACCTGTTCTCTTTTTTGCAGCGCCAAGGCTTATTGAATGGGGCAGTTTTCTCTTTTCTAAAGCTGTTCATTACCTATCCTATCCGGTCATGGTTCTTTTTCATAGGTTTTTAACCAAGAGAAGAGATGAAGGAAACTATCATATTCCTGCCTGGCTCGAAGGAATCGAAGAGCTTTTTGCCTTGCTGCTAAAAGCATTTAACAAAACACAAAAACTCTCAAAAAAACGTACACGTTACAAAGCAAAATGGAAAAGAACATTCCGTGTCATTGGTTTTACCCTTGCCATTCTTCTACCACTTGCCATCATGAATAATCCAACAAGCTCCTACTCTAAAACATGGGACCGCTTTGATAAGTGGATGACAGAAGAAAAGGTTCAACATGACTTAGGCTTTAATCTTAAAGGATATCAAGGAACATTTCTAGCTAAGGTGAACCAAAAGGAATACACCTTAACTGAACAATACAAAAGCGGCGGAAATATCCGCGCCACTCCATCACTAAACGGAAAAATCGTCGCAGAACTAGGTGCAAACGAAACTGCCACCTACTTAGACGAGGAAACAACAGACGACCGAGGCATCACATGGCTAAAAGTCAAAACAAAAACCGGAAAAATCGGCTGGATCTCTGCCAATATCGTCGAAGAAAGGTAGGGACGGGGGTTCGTTGTCCCTAGGGACGAAGGGACAGGTACGTTGTCCCACTCAGCTTGAGGTTTTGAATGATAGCTGGAACTTTTTGTGCCATTGAACGATAACCTTTAAAATAGACAGTCTAATAAAATAAAGAGACATATACTTCCAACAGATGACTTCGGTATTTGAACCGAAGTCATTTTTTATCAATGAGGGGCTGGGCAAGGGCCGGTTCTCATTGTTCCCCTATCCTTTTGGGACAATAAACCTGTCCCCTCGTCCCACAAAAAAAATTTTTAAATTCACGCTACTCTCCTAGTCTTTTTTATATATATAAAGGGCGAAAGGAGGTGATCAGCATGGCAACTCAAGTCATTCTTGATTCTCAATTAAGCCTTATCTTCGACATGGGTGTGGATGAGAGTGGAAAGGCCATTTTAAAACGTAAAAACTACAACAATGTGAAAACAACCGCAACACCTGATGAGCTGCTTCAAGTCGCTCAAGCTATCGCTAGCTTACAAACTGAAACACTTTCGGTCATCGAACGTAACGACTCTAACCAAATTACTCTTTAATCGTGAACCGATAGAGTATATGAAAGAAAGGAGGTGACATCATGGCCAAAACATTAGAACTTCAATTTTTAAACACAGAAGGAAAAACAGTCAAACTGAATGTTGACTCACCTATGGAACCTGTTGATCCAGTAGCAATTACTGCGGCAATGGATGACATCTTAGCTAGTAACATCTTCTTCACTACTGGTGGTGAATTTGTAGCTAAGAAGGGGGCGCGAATCGTTGAGCGTAATGTAACAGATGTTGGACTTGCCTAAACCTAATGAGGGCTGACGAGGAGTCATTCTTGTCAGCCCTTTGTTATTCCAAATGAAAAGAGGTGGAAAAGATGGATCAATGGTTATCCGTTATCAGTGAGGTTGGCTTTCCTATTGTGGTGACACTTTACTTGCTTAATAGGATTGAAAGCAAGCTTGATACGTTAAATCATTCCATTCAAATGTTGCCATCGCAGTTAGGAAAAAATTAACATAAGGTGAGAAACAAAAGCGCAAGCGCCTTGAACAGCCTAGGGCAAATAAGTCGCAAATGAATAGAAGACGTTCTTTGTCTTCAATTCATTTGTGGCTAGACCCTAGAGGGGCTAGGCGCTGGCAGTCTAAAACCGCAACATCCTGTTGCAACAACTGCACTTGCACGTCCTGCGCTTCGGAGCTGGATGCCGCGCGCTTATCCACAGTACAAGAATTTTATAATTTCCACAAGGAAAAGAGAATCGCAAAAGGTGGTTCTCTTTTTTTGAATTGCCAAAAAATAATGGGCCAAGGTGCCTGTCCCCTCGTCCCACAATATGCTAATATAATAAAAGTGTGGAACTTAGAATAGTAATTAATAATGAATAAAATATTGAGGAGTGTATGAATGAAAGTAATAGAGAGTATTATTAGTGGGACGAATACATTATTGTGGTCCTATGTATTAATTATCATGTTAATAGGATTAGGATTATACTTTACGTTTCGTACAAAGTTTGTTCAATTTCGCTTAATTGGTGAAATGATTCGTTTATTAGGAGAGGGTGCAAGAGCAGATAAAAAGGGAGTTTCATCCTTCCAAGCGTTTTGTATTAGTACCGCTTCCCGTGTTGGTACAGGTAACTTAGCCGGTGTTGCCATTGCGATCACAACTGGTGGACCTGGGGCCGTATTTTGGATGTGGCTAATCGCCCTAATCGGTTCAGCATCTGCGTTTGTTGAAAGTACATTAGCACAGATTTACAAGGTAAAGGATGGAGACACGTTCCGCGGAGGTCCTGCTTACTACATGCAGAAAGCATTAAATGCCCGCTGGATGGGTGTAACATTTGCTGTATTAATCACACTTACGTTCGGATTAGCCTTTAACTCTGTTCAAGCTAATACGATCACAAGTGCTTTTCACTCATCATTTGGGATTAACAAAGTAGTCATTGCCATTATTTTATCAATCATTACTGCTATCATTATTTTTGGTGGGATCAAAAGAATCGCAAGAGTTTCAGAAATTCTTGTGCCAATTATGGCAGGAGCCTATATTCTCATTGCTCTATTTATTATGATTGTAAACATTACAGAAATTCCTAGTGTTTTCGTTTTAATCTTTGAAAGCGCCTTTGGATTGAAAGAAGCCGCTGGTGGTGCATTAGGTGCAGCCATGATGAACGGGATTAAACGTGGATTGTTCTCAAATGAAGCTGGTATGGGTAGTGCGCCAAACGCTGCTGCTACAGCTGACGTTAGTCACCCAGTTAAACAGGGTCTAATCCAATCTCTTGGTGTATTTGTTGACACGCTTATTATTTGTAGCTCAACTGCGTTTATTATTTTGTTATCAGGACTCTATACTGCAGAAGAACCAAATGGAATTGTGTTAACACAGCAAGCACTTTCTACTTCAATTGGTTCATGGGCAGCTATTTTCTTAGCGGTTATCGTTCTATTGTTTGCATTTAGCTCGATTGTTGGAAACTATTACTACGGTGAATCAAATATTGAATTCATCGAGAAAAATAAGGTTTACCTAACTATTTACCGAATCGCCGTTGTGTTTATGGTTGCCTTCGGTTCCCTAGCTTCCCTTGATTTTGTGTGGAGCTTAGCCGACATGTTCATGGGACTTATGGCGATTATCAATTTAATCGCGATTGCGTTACTTGGTAAAATTGCCTTTTCTGCCCTATCAGACTATACGAAGCAGCGTGCAGCTGGTAAGAATCCTACCTTTACTGTGGATTCAATTAAAGGGTTAAAGAATGTTGAGGCTTGGGGAAAAGCTTCAGAAGAACGTAAAGGATAAGAAAAGCGCAAGGCGCTAAGCATAAGGCGAGTAAGAATAGAAGGTGTTCTTTACCTTCAATTCCTACTTGACTAGACCCTAGAGCCGATGGTGCCTGGAGCTAGACACTAAAACTAAGTACAAAACATTATACTTTCTTACCTTTTTAAAAATATAACAAGGCTCGCTCATTCTTTTGAGTCAGCCTTGTTTTTTTAATTAAACACAGGTACATGCTGCCTACCACATGTCTCTTATCCATAAATAAATTGCCTTACCTCACCCTTATCTGCAACATACTGCGATTGCTTTAAATGAACGAATACATGATCACCGACGGAAAATGTGTTATGAATATCTTGATGGATGATCCACTGCTCGCCATCTATTGTAACGGTGTAGTGAATCTCTTTTCCCTGGTATTGTACATTCGTGATGATCCCTTTTACACCACCCTCATATAATGAGATCTCAAGTTGTTCCGGACGAGCAGGATAAATATTTTTCTCCCTTAATTCTGGAGTAACCGCAGCTCCTTCCCATTTAATTGAAGGCTGATGTAACGGATAAAATGTTGTACCTTCCCATTTTCCTTGTATTAGGTTCGCTTTCCCTACAAAGGAGGCAACAAATGTTGAGGTTGGTGAGCTATAAATTTCTTTTGGCGTCCCTACTTGTTCAATTTTACCCTTATTCATGACAACGATTTTATCAGCCATTGCCAAGGCTTCACCTTGATCATGAGTAACATACACAATCGAAGCCTTTGTAAGATGGTGGAGCTCTTGAATTTCCCTTCGCATTGACATCCGTAATTCAGCATCTAAACTGCTTAAAGGTTCGTCCATCAATAATAAGGCGGGCTTAGGAGCAATTGCACGAGCAAGAGCCACCCTTTGCTTTTGACCACCTGAAAGTTGACTCGGCATCCTGTCTCCAAGATGATGCAAATCTACCATCTTTAACACTTCATCTACTCTTCTATCAATACTAGACTTAAGATCTCCACTTAAAAATTGGTGATGCTTCAATGGAAAGCGAATGTGTTCCTTTACATTCATATGCGGCCACAAAGCAAAGGATTGAAACACCATTCCGATGTTACGCTTTTCAGGAGGCAGGAAGGTTTTTACATCAGCTACGACTTTATTTTTCATCAAAACCTCACCTGATGTTGGTGAATCAAAGCCAGCTAATAATCTTAGCAATGTCGTTTTCCCACAGCCTGACGGACCTAAAATCGCAACAAACTCTCCTTCTTTTAATTCTAAGTTAATTTGATGCAATGCTTTAAATGAACCAAAGCTTTTTTCTATCTTCTTAATTTGTGTGCTCATTATGCAACACCTTCCTATCCCACAGCTTTTGCAAAATGGTTAAAATAAAAAAGGCTAATAAGATTAATAGAACGACAACACTTGAGAATGCAGTTGAATAGGTTGAATAACCAGCTTGTTCAAAATTAAAAATAACAAGCCCAATCGTTTCAGATCCACTAGACCATAGTAGTGAGGATACAGTTAGTTCTGTTAGTGCTGTTAAAAAGACGAGTAACGCACCACTTATGACTCCAGGGATGACCAAAGGCAGCAGGATTTGTTTCCACTTATAAAAACCATTTGTACCGCTCACTCTTGCCGCTTCCTCAATCGAAGGGTCAACCTGCATAAAGGCTGTAATGCTTCCCCTGACCTGTAAAATTAAAAAACGTGTAACATAAGCAACTAATAGAATCATGATCGTACCGTATATACCCGGATTCCAACCAGGGATCGGCTCCATCCAAGCAAAAATCATCGCTAATGCTAAAACAGTACCAGGCAAGGCATAAGGTATTCCGATGATCATTTCTAACCCTTTTGTCATCATCGAAGGCTTCTTCGTTCTCAGATAAGCAATACCTGTACCTGCCACTAAACAAAAAACGGTTGTGATGAGGGCTAAATTTGCACTGTTCTTTAAAGATGTGATCGCTTTTTGATTCTCAAGCAACACAAATTGATAGTTTTTTAAACTTATATTTTCGGGTGCAAAAGGCAAACCATAAGC
>DASQMK010000741.1:0-14407 GCA_035645575.1 Metabacillus sp. | reverse complement strand
AGGTAATTGATTATAGCTTGAGATTGGCAGGCCTTCTTTATAGGAGTATATCGGGGTTAAAATACCGTTTATAAGATTAAATCTCATGAGTCACCTATATGATTTTCGCAAATTTTTCGATAACGCTTTTCTACACTAATAGGTGTACGAGATAATTGTTCAGCGATATGTCTGAATTTCATTCCACTATGACGTAGTTCTAAAAGCTTTCGGTCTTCAAGGGTTGTCCAATGACGATACGTTCGTTTTTTTCCCTCATTTGCTTGCATGGTTTGGTTCGAAGTATTAGTCAATGTTTCAAAATCCTCCTAGCATTTCTATACAATTTCTATACATAGTATGAGGGAATATTAACCATATGTCTATGAATCGCAATGAATATGAGAGGATAGTACCATAAACTAATAGTGCTATCCTCCTATAAATATTTATTTTTTATACCATCCAATCCCCATCGCACCTTCACCAAGATGCGTTCCGATAACAGGTCCGAAATAACTGACCATACATTCAATATGTTTATACTTCTTGGAAAGTTCCTGTTGCAGCTTTTCCGCTTCTTCTTGGCGATTTGCATGAATCACAACAACACGCATTGGTTCATTTTTCTTTGCTACTTCATCAAGAAGCTCTAACACTCGATTTAATGCTTTTTTACGGGTACGTACTTTTTCAAACGGGACGATTACTTTATCTTCAAAATGAAGAATCGGTTTTACCTGCAGCAAGCTGCCGATCAAGGCTTGAGCTCCACTTAATCGCCCACCCTTTTGAAGGTTACTTAAATCATCTACAATAAAATAAGCGTCGATTGTTTTTTTCATCTCATCCAAGCGAGCCAAAATATCCTTTGGATCTTTTCCTTCACGGGCCATTTCCGCTGCTCTAAGGGCATAAAACCCTTGTACCATACAGCTAATTTCGGAGTCATATGCATAAACCTTGATGTTTTCTACCATTTCTCCTGCTGCCGCCGCTCCGTTGTATGTTCCACTAATTCCACTTGAAAGGTGAATCGAAATAACCGCGTCATACTCTTTTGAAAGTCTTTCAAATAATTCAACAAACTTCCCTACCGAGGGCTGTGATGTTGTTGGAAGCTCTTGTTTTCCTCGCATTTTTTCAAAAAACTGCTCTGAGGTGATTTCCACTTCCTCCTGATATGTTTCTTTCCCAAAGTTCACACTTAAAGGAATCATATGAATGTCGTACTCTTTGCGAATCGATTCCGGGATATATGCTGTACTATCTGTAACAATAGCCGTTTTCATGTTTTTATTCCTTCCTTGTCCATTATCATATTCTACCTTTCATTTTAACGGAATATATGTGGAATTTCACTATTCGTTTAGTATATGACTTAAGTTCGGATAATTATGAATTTAAAACAAAAGCGAGGGCGCCTGGTGTTAGACATGTAAACTAAGTAAAGGGATTTGGGCTTCACGAAAAGCTCGCGGAGTAATATCTATGGACAGAGGAGTCTAGCTATACAAAAAAGCCAGAACCTAAAAAGATCCTGACTCTTCTTCCTTATTTCACTTCAACCCAACCATTTTTAATCGCTACAACAACAGCTTGTGTACGATCGTTTACATTCATTTTTTGAAGAATGTTACTTACATGGTTTTTGACTGTCTTTTCACTAATAAACAGTGCTTCTCCAATGCCGCGGTTGCTTTTTCCGTCTGCAAGCATTTGAAGAACTTCGCATTCGCGACGTGTTAAGATATGTAGTGGTCGACGAATTTCTGGCTGTAATGGCTGCATTGATGCAGCTTGTCCATTTGATGCGGCAAGTCGTCTAAATTCATTTACTAAATTATGTGTTACCTTTGGATGTAGGTAGGAGCCACCATCTGCGACAACCTTGACGGCTTCAATTAAGGTATCAGCATCCATTTCCTTTAATAGGTAGCCTCTTGCACCTGTTTTTAAAGCATGTGTCACATAATTTTCATCATCATGTATGGATAAAATAATGACTTTTGTGTCTTCGTTTGCTTCAATCAATTGCTTCGTGGCTTCAACACCATTTACTTTCGGCATATTAATGTCCATGATAACAACATCTGGTTTGTGTACATCAACAAGCGCTAATGCATCCTCTCCGTCATCACCTTCTGCAATTACCTCAAAGCTTGGCTCGAAATCTAAAATGCGTTTTACACCTTCACGAAATAATTGATGATCATCTATAATTACAATTTTCGTCTTCATGCTTACGCCTCCCCATTATCTCTTCTAGTCTAGTTGCCAGTTCATTCCTACGTCAATATGCCTATAGTCATACAACTCGGATTAATTCCCATTAAAAGGTACTTGGAACATGATAAAAGTCCCTAAATCAATTTTGGAGTCAATTGTCATTTTTCCCCCTAATAGATCAATCCGTTCCTTCATGCCAATAAGCCCAAATGATTTCTTATCTTTATTTACTTTAGCTTCTTTAATATTAAACCCTTTTCCATTATCTTTTATGACCATGGTGATACTTTTACAGGTGACTTCAACTTTAATGGATATTTCTGTTGCTTCTGCATGCTTTAACGCATTTGTAACAGCCTCCTGCGCAAGGCGAAATAAAGCGACTTCAAAACGAGGCGGAAGCCGCTTATCTCCCATTTCACCTATGCTTTGGAAATGAATCTTAATTTTGCCATTATATTCTTCGATGGTATCCATATATTTTCTGAGGGTCGGGATGAGTCCTAAGTCATCCAACGCCATTGGCCTTAGGTCATAAATGATTCGCCTTACCTCATACAATGCGTTTCTAACATTTACCTTTAGGTTCTTTATTTCCTTAAAGCCTTCCTCAGTCCCACGCTCACGGAAAATTCGTTCAATTAGTTCTGAACGCATCATCACATTTGCAAGCATTTGTGCAGGTCCATCGTGAATCTCTCTTGAAACACGCTTTCGTTCTTCCTCCTGTGCCTCAATGATTCGCAACCCAAAATCCTGCTTTTGCTGAGCATCTTCTAACAGCATCCCAACCTGCCGTAAATCACTGTTTAAATAATTCAACACAACTGAAATTTGTCTAACAAGACCCTCAGACCGCTCAATGATTTCTTGAAGGCCTAAAAGACGTCTTTCCAAATCATCGCGACGATCACGAAGCTGCTTTTCATGTTGCTGAAGCATCGAGTGTTCAACCTGTAGCCCATGTGCTTTTTCATAAGCCTCCCTAATTTCTTCCTCAGAGAACTCCTTGAAATTTTTACTCACCTGTGAAAGACGATTACGAGCAAGCCGAGCTTGGGCTTCAAGCTTGTCTCCTTCTTCAATAACCCTGCTCACCTGAATTTTTATTTCTTTTAGCTCTTCAACCAATGATTCGTATTGCTGCCTGGACTGTTCACCAATTTTAAAAATTTCATCCTTGCTCCCGGCAACAGTTCCAATCATCTTATCTAAGACTAAATCAAGCATTTTGCTATCTATTTTTTTATCGGAGTTCATATGTATCCCTCCCGTAATTCGACAGTTATTTTTAGATTTCCACATTTTTTACGATTGAAGTAAGAAATATGTCGTTTTATAATAAAAAGATATGCTAATCTAATTTTGCTTGCTTGTCAGGAGGTGTACAAGCATGCTTTCACATTATTATACCGTAAAAGGCTATGGAGAGCATGAGATAATTATCCAAAAATCACGTTTTATTTGCTATATAGAGCGTGTAACTACTGAAAAAGAAGCCATAGAGTTTATTCAAAAAATAAAAAAGAAACACCATGATGCAAATCATAATTGCTCAGCCTATTTAATCGGAGAAAATGATCAAATTCAAAAAGCAAATGATGATGGCGAACCAAGTGGAACAGCTGGAGTGCCAATGCTTGAGGTATTAAAGAAAAAGAATCTAAAAGATACCGTTGTTGTTGTGACACGATATTTCGGCGGCATTAAGCTTGGAACAGGCGGATTAATTCGTGCCTATGGAAAATCCGTTTCAGAAGGGTTAAACATAACCGGCATTGTTAAGAGAAAACTAATGAGGGTTATGCATACGAAAATTGATTATACGTGGTTAGGCAAGATTGAAAATGAACTTAGAGTATCGTCCTATAAGCTAAAAGAAATACATTATCTTGAACAAGTAGATATTGAAACTTATGTTGAGGAATCACAAGTTGTTCAATTCAATAAATGGATGACAGAGCTAACAAATGGGCAATGTTACATTATAAAGGGTGAAAATCTATACCTAGAACAACTAATAGAAACTAATTAAAATGAGGGATATAAGTGGCAAAAAGATATAAAAATATTAAGCAGAAAAAAAAGAGAAAAATCTGGAAACGGATCTTCTTTTTTCTTTTGCTTATGGTTATAGGAATTACCAGCTATACTGGATATACAATTTATAAAACATACAATGCTGCAAACCAATCCTATCAGCAATTAAATAGAGGTGAAAAGTCAAAGCTCCGAGAAGCACCTGTAAAAGTTAACGAAGACCCATTTTCCATACTATTAATGGGCCTTGAGGATTACTCTTCAGACGGAGAGAACGGAAGAACTGATACATTAATTGTTGTAACAGTAAACCCTACTCACCAAACAATTAAAATGGTAAGTATTCCTCGTGATACGTTTGTTACTATTCCTGAAGAAGGCAGAAAAACAAAAATTAATCATGCTTATGCATACGGTGGTAAAGAATCTACAATTGATACAGTAGAAGATTTATTGGATATTCCAATTGATTACTATGCTGTAGTGAGTTTCCAGGCATTTAAGTCTATCGTAGATGAACTCGGTGGAGTGACAGTTAATGTTCCATTTGATTTCTATGAAAAAAGTGATGAAGACGGTAAACGGATCTACTTCAAACAAGGCGAAGCTGAGCTTGATGGTGAAGAAGCACTCGCTTATGCAAGGATGAGAAAAAGAGATCCAAGAGGAGACTTCGGAAGAAATGACCGTCAAAAGGAAATTATCAGCGCTATCCTTGATAAAGCAACGTCTCCAAATAATTTATTCAAAATTGATGAACTCGCTGTTCACATTGGTAATAATGTCGAAACGAATTTTAAAATCTCAGAAGCAATTGCTTTACAAAAAAATTATCCAAACATAAACTCTAATAGTATTGAAAAGCTTGCAATAGAAGGTTCAGATGAATACCTTAGTGGTATATACTACTTTATCCCTGACGAGGAACAGCTTGAGGACGTCAAAAGTGAGCTGAAATTTCATTTAGAACAATAACATGTTTTTCGACAGAATGTTTTAGTAGTCATAATAAAATGACAGATTAAGACATTATTCCCAAAGACAAAGCATCAGAACTTTGGTAAAATATGAATATAATTTAACCTCTGAAATTTTCCTTCAGAGGTATTTTTTTGCGAAATCAATATAGGAGAGGAGAACTAGGAAAATTGAAATGGATCAAAACATTGTTTTTTGTTACTTCCTTGCTTTTTAGCTTTGCTCTGCCGCAAGTACAAGCAGAGTCGTCCAGCAGCTATCCTTTCATAGGACAAGTTGTATCTGAAAATACCCAAGTACATAAAGGGGCTACAACTGATTATGATGTTGTATTAACCCTTACCAAAGGTGATGTCGTTGGAGTTATATCAGAGTTAACTAATAATCGAAACGAGAAATGGCTAAACATATCTAATAATTCAAAAAGAGGCTGGGTTAAGCAGGAAAATATTTCACCATTAACAGATAGCCCGACATTACTCTATATTAAAAAGAATAATGCAGAAATGAGAAAAGGTGCATCAATCTCTTATTCACTCGTTAAAAATTTAGAATACGGCCAAAAAGTAACAGTTATTGATCAATACGTTAGTAATTCTGGGGAAATTTGGTACCGTATTGATTTAGGGAATGTGCAAGGTTGGGTAAATAGTATTAACCTGTCAAAAGTTCCTGTTGCTCAAAACCTGCAAACAAACCAATCTGCATCAGTCCATAGTGGAGCCAATAATCAATACAAGGTAGTTGCAAACCTTGAAGAAAATGTACAAATCTCCATCATTGACCAATTCATTAACGATCGTAGCGAAGTATGGTATCAAATACAACTTGAAGATGGATTAAAAGCCTGGATACACTCAGAATTAACAGAGGAAATTCAGGAAAGCGAGAAAACACTACAAAACTACCGTACTGTATATGTAAGAAATATTGATTCAAAAGTTCATAGTGGAGCTCTTGACTCGTATCGAGTTGTTTACCTCCCAAAGCAAAACGAAGCTCTTCAAGTAATTGACGAATTCACTAATAATGTAAATCAAAAATGGTATAGAGTCTCAATCAATGAAACTATAAAAGGATGGATTATAGCATCTTCAGTTCAAGATGTCCCCCTCCAAGAGGATCATATTTTAGAAGACTACGTTTTTGCTAAGAGTGATTCAAGTGTTATTCGAAAAGGCGCCCTTACTAGTTATCCTATTGCCGAGAAACTGACTGCTAATGAGGATCTTCGAATAATTGATACATTTTTTAATCAGAATAATGAATTTTGGGTCCGTGTTCAAAGTTCTAACAATGTAACTGGTTGGATTTACTCAGAAGATTTTATAAAAGTTCCAAAGCTTAATACTACTTATTATCTTAATCAAGCGGGTATAGTTAGAAGTGGAGCCCTTGATTCTTATCGCCAATTAGCTTCATTAACGAATGGATCTGCAATTTATGTTATTGACACATTCATTAATAATAATAAAGAGCTCTGGTACAGAGTGAAACTAGAATCAGGTGAAACTGGATGGATAAACGCTACAAGTGTTACTAGTAAAATCATTTACATCAATAAATCATTAATTGTTGGCACAAATGACACATATGCTCGTAAAGGTGCTATGTACCAATACACTAAAGTTGCAAAGCTTCCTTATAATACTAGTGTAAAAGTATTATATGAATTTATTAATAACCAAAATCAGCACTGGTACAATGTACAATTAACAAATGGTACGAAGGCTTGGATACCAAAAGCAGAGTTATTTAGTTCATTAGCAGACAGACAATTTGTCTATCCTATAAATCCAAATGTATTACACAATAGTGCTACTTCAAGCTCTGGATATAACACAAAAGTACAAGCTGGGGAACAATTACTTTATTTATGGAGTCATAACGAATGGATTAATGTAGAGAACTCAAAAGGAGTTCGAGGCTGGATTATAAAAGCTGAAACGAGAGAATTTATTCCTAACATTCTTCAGAACCCAACTATCTCTAAATCTGGTAATGCCACAACATTAACCTGGAACAAGTCACAAAATTTTAGCATAGGTAATAACCTTCTATCAAATGGTGTTGTCCAACTTACAGGCAGCCAACTTTATACTGTTCTACCATCACAATCAATAAGTGGTTTAAAAAGCATAACAGCTTCGTCTACTGCTATTACATTAACACCTCAATCAGGATATATGATTCAAGCACGTAACAATTCAAGCCAAATACAGGTTAAGGTAATGCCAGTTGGCTTAGCAGGGAAAAAAATAATCATTGATGCAGGACATGGTGATAATGATCCAGGTGCAATTGGGCCAACTAACCTTAGAGAAAAAGACGTTACATTGGATGTTGCAAAAAAACTAAAATCTGAACTCGAACGTCAAGGTGCGGTCGTAACTCTGACTAGAAGCAATGATACATTTTTAACTTTAGAACAACGTACGAAAATTGCGAACTCTTCAGATAGTGATGCCTTCATCAGCATCCATGCTAATGCAAGTGTTAGTACTTCTGCAAGAGGGACAGAAACCTATTACAATACTGCCTATAACTTTAATGGTCCAAGAAGTAGTATACTTGCAAAATATATTCAAGATTCATTGGTAGATAGAATTAACACATATGATCGTGGTACTAAAACAGCTAATTTCTATGTCATTAAGAACAACGAATTACCAAGTGCTTTAGTGGAATTAGCATTTATTTCCAACCCAACAGAAGAATCAATGTTAAAAAATGATGTTGTTCGTGGCCAAGCAGCTGTTGGAATTGCTGAAGGATTAAAAAAATATTTTAGTGGGGGCTATTAATAATGAAAAAGAAAAGCATGCTTATTATTTCTACAGTTTTCCTTACAGGATTTTTAGTAGGTAGTTATACTCCAACTAAGGTAGGATCCGCAGCTAGTAATGTTGTATTAGCTAGCGTTGAATGGGTAACAAATCAAATCAATCCTCTACAATCCAGAGTAACGAAGTTAGAAAGTGAAGTGCAAACTCTTCGCAATGCTATTAAAGACGGTGGTGGAATTGAGGATACATTACCATCCCGAGTTTATGTTAGTAGTACAACTGCAACTGTCCATAAAGGAGCTACAAGAGATTACGCAATTGTAGCAACCTTTAGTAAAGGTAAGCAACTGCCTGTTATTGCAGAGCATATTGGTAACGATGGAAAATGGTATCGAGTTGAGTACGCAGCTGGTAAATACGGATGGATTTATTCCGGTGACATTTCCACTTCATCTGTCGCCACATTATCATCTGTAACGATTACGACAACAACTACCGTTCGAAGAGGAGCTACAACTGATTATCAAAGTATTACTACTCTTCAAAAAGGGACAACTGTAAAATATATTGGTTCATTCACAAATAACAAAAACGAAGTTTGGTATAATATTGAATTATCTAACGGTGTAAGAGGTTGGATTCAAGCAATTCATGGAGAGGTGAAATAATAGTATGGCTGCTCTCAGAGTTTTACTAGGTGTATTCCTAACGCTTAGCATACTATGGACTCAAGATGCAGCAAATGCAGCATCAATTAAAACCTATTCTAATCCAGTAGCTGTCCAACTCACTGATAGTTCAACAAGTTCTTTAAAGTTACAAGGAATCTATGAATTAACCAATAAAGCAAACAATCAAAAAACATTTTTATTACCGAATTTGACGATAACAGTTACCCGAACAGAAAATAATGTAAATATTAATGCCGATTCATATACATTTTCTTCATCTAGTGGATTTGAATTAAGAGAAGTAAATAATATCGTCCAAAATGCTCGATTTACAAGCACTACCGAACTTAAAAGTGGTGCAACAGCTGATTACGCTACACGAAAAACTTTATCGAAGGCAGAAACAGCTGAATATATTCAAACCCTTGTTAACAACAAAGGAGAAACCTGGTACAACGTTGCTGTTGCAGATGGTACAAAAGGGTGGGTACCTGCTAATTCAACATTAATCGATAAGTACTCTATTTCAATCCCTACTATATTATATGGAACCAATTCATATAGAGGCGGAGTTTCTCTCTTACCTAAAACCTCTGGTAAGGTTGCTATTGTTAACAACCTAGAATTAGAGGACTATTTGAAGGGTGTTATCCCAAATGAAATGCCTGCATCCTGGCATAAAGAGGCATTAAAAGCACAAGCAATTGTTGCAAGAAGTTATGCAGCTAATAGCATGTCTTTAAAAAATACAACAGCTAGTCAGGTGTATAAAGGTTACACATCAGAGGATGCTAGAACAAATCAAGCAGTTGATGAAACAGCTGGTATTCTTGTTAAATATAACGGAAAACCGATTCAAACATTTTTTTATTCGACAAGTGGTGGAAGAACTGCTAATGTAGGAGATGTTTGGAACTCAAACCAAGCAAGCTTTCCATATTTAATCTCAGTTGATGATCCATATGAGAACTCACCACATAGTAACTGGGAAAACTCTTTTACATCCAGCATGATTCTAAAAAGCTTTGGTTTAGATCCAACATCAACAACTCTGTACAATATTTCTATAAATCCTACTGGAGCTAATGGTGAAGTATCAAGTGTTACAATTGATACCTCTGTGGGTCAAAAAACAGTCACTGGAAATGAACTAACAATTCGTAAATTATTTCCTATTGATGGAAGCTATGGCTTCTTACGTTCTAATTGGTTTACGTTAAAAGTAAATAAGGATTACGTTATACAAACACCTACTGGTCAACAATCACAATTTGGAATTGATGGCCAGCAAGTTATGACTGGAGCAAACACTCTTGTCCCTATATCTTCAAAAACTGTTTCAATTCAAACTTCATCTGGGATTATTACCAAAGATTCTGATCCTGCATCTATTACAGCTATAGGTAAAGGCTGGGGACATCGAATTGGAATGAGCCAATATGGAGCAAAAGGATTTGCTGAAAATAACTGGAAAGCAATTGACATTGTCAAACATTACTTTCCTAATACAGAAGTTTCAAAGTAGGTATAGCTAGATAGGATCATTACGATCAAAAACAGGTAACGAACCTTTGTTACCTGTTTTTTTATATTTGATAGATATTTTTTCTTTGTATGTACTAAATGCTGATTAAAACATATCTCGGCATTGACTAATTTTTTTAAAAACAAATGAACCTAAATCTTACCTGTTACACGTCTAATAGTTAGAAAGGAGGTATCAATATGAAATCTAAAGAAGAATTGTTTTATCAAAATACAGATTATGCTTGTGAAGATGACTTGGATCTAATCTTAAATGAGTTAATGGTAAAGTACGGAAATGAACTTACAAGGCTTGCCTATACTTACACCAAAGATGTAGAAACAGCAAAAGATATTGTTCAAAATGTTTATATTAAATGCTATAAAAAACTACATACGTTTAAAGGAATTTCATCGATGAAAACTTGGTTATATAGTATCACGATTAATCAATGTAAAGATTACTTAAGATCTTCATATTTTCGTAGAGTTATTCCGATCGGAATAATGAAAACAGATAACCTGGAAAAAAGTAATAGTACTGAAAAACTTGTTCTTCAGAATAATACGAAGCAGCAAGTAGATGAATGTATAAACAAATTATCACCTAAATACAAAGATGTCATCTATTTGTATTATGTACAAGAGCTAAGTCTAAAAGAAATAGCTGCTATCTTAGGTCTATCAATTGACACAGCTAAAACCAGATTAAGGAGAGCAAAGGAAAAACTCCAGCCGATTTTGAAAAAGGAGGATGTGTTCTATGACTAGTAAATCAAATACATTAAAGGACTTACTAATTGAAGAAAGAGTTAGAAAAGACTTGGAATTTACAGGGGATGATCGACAGAAAGTGTTCAGTGAAATCCATCATCAACATATAAAGTCTAAAAGACGTTTCAACTTTCCGGTCATAATTGCCTCTTCTTTATCAATTGCATTGGTTTTTTTACTAATCAGCACTTCAACTTGGAAGCCTGGTGAAGAATCGAATCCTGCAGCTCAGGAACAAATTGAATATATAGACGAGTCGAGCTTGTTTTCACCTTTAAATTTGACAGTTGAAGATAACGGTATTAAGGTAACAGTTAATCAAATTATGTATGATGGCTCACGAATATTAGTTGGGTATGAAGCTGTATCTACCACGGATGAAGAACTAGACCGTGCAACTGGAGAATATCGCGTGACAATCAACGGAGAGAATAAAGGACCAGATTTAACTATATTACCTCAAGACGGCAATAAAGAAGGTACGGCAGTAGTAGCAATTGAACTATACAAGGAATTTCCAGACGAGTTTCAACTTGGATTACAAATTAGAAAAATTCAAGAACAAAAAGGAAGCTGGAATTTCACCATCCCTGTTAAAAAAATTCCTGGTGACATAAAAAGATTTGAACCGAAAACCATCGTTAAAAAGGATCACCTGCAATTTTCGATCAAAGAAGTCATTGCTTCCCAAAGCGCACTTAAGCTAAGGTCTGAGAAATTTACTAGTGAAGACATAGACAGGAAATCTCCTTTGTATGACAAAATTGTGACATTCGAATTACAAGATCCAGAGGGAAATGAAATTCTTCCCCAAAATTCTTATGGACTTGAAATAAGTAGTTTTCATGGAAATTTTCAGTCTTCATCAACTACTTGGTTTCATGCACCTAAAGAATTGCCAGAATATCTCATGTTAAAAGCATATATTCCATCCGGAACAACGGATATGATTCATATTAAAAAGTCTATTAATGATCCACTTCCAATTGAATTAAGTCAAGATGGTGAGAATAAACTCATTATTTCAATGGTTGAAGAAAAACAAAATCAAGTATGGGTCTATTATTCAATTGATGGAAATCTTAAACAATTGCGTAATCGACTTATGTTAAAGTTAGAGAGTGATGGCGAGGAACAATATATCCAACCAAACACCTTCCTAAATTACAAACCAGGTAAAGTAAACATTGCAAAATTTGATGTTGAATACTCGGATGATCTCTATGTTGTTACGAATAAAATACAATATGAGGAATTCGAGGAACTAGACACAAAAATTCCTTTAACAAATCCAAAGTGATGCGTTCTTACGAATACAAATATGATAAAAACAGCGTTAGCATTTTAGACGCTGTTTTTATATTTATATCCATTATAATAATTTGCATTAAATAAAAACTAAAATCTTTCATAAATAATTGAAAAGTTTAACCGATATTATTAGTAAGCTTTTATAAGAGGATAAAGCATTGAACTAGGAAAAGCACTCATTCATTTCATTCTAATTTTTGACATCATTTTTATGTTACAGTTCTTTATAAAAAATTCATTTTCTTTAACCAACCTTTTTTTGTACCACAATAGAAAATTTTTTGTAAATCCTAGATCTATTTTAATATTTCAGACACTTTTTAAAAGATCAAAACCTTCTCTAACGAAAAGAGAAGGTAACGGCAACAATGAAAGTTGAAGGTTGTAAAATTCACCATAGCATCCATAGGAAATATAGGATACTATTTATTTCGCCTCCTATGTAGTTTATTTATTCGAATTAAGAAAATAACTATGAAATTTCTTTTTAACTATTAAATGAAAATGCATATTTAATCATGTGCTGCTCCATATTTAACTAACTATTATTCAATTAATCAACATAACGATTCCAAAGTCTTATAAATTTTATTTACTAAAGGAAAACCATGTAATAAAATGGTAATAACATGGTAAATAGGTGGGAGCAGTTTTGGATAAAGAACAATTTCAATTAGCTTTAATAGAACCTACAAGGTTATTAATGTATAAAGCAAGCGAAGAGTTTGGTTTTCAATCAGAGGAAGTCCTCCGTTTAAGTAAAATTTTAGATGAGTTAATTAATTTATATCAGTCATTACGGTAGATTTACTTTATGCTTCTCTCCTTTCCTTTGTAATTTTGAATAAGAAAAGTGCTTTAACTAAGAATATGGTATTTCATTTTTCTACATAACAACAACTTGATTTTAGCTTAAAGCTCTCATCTGCTCGAGTTTCTGAACTCTTCTAGATTAAAGATATATTTTTATTAATTTTAAGAACAAAAGCGCAAGCGCCCGTTCAGCAACGTATGAACTGGAGCACTCCGTATGAGATAAAGGAAACACGAAGAGCGATAGTGATTCGATGTTGACTTATCGTAAGGAGGAGTGTGAAGTTCACTAGTTGCTGGGCGCTGGAGCTGGATGCCGAGCACTTATCCACAGTACAAGGATTTTATAAATTCCTAAGCAATAAAAAGTTTCTACGGTCATATCCTCAAATTCTCTGGTAGACCAAGAAGTTTTTGCTCCATTTTCTTCCCCATTAAAATTTACTTCTCTTGGGCCAAAATCCTTTCGTGGTATAGGTAGCTCCTAGAGTAAATTGACATAAAAAGTTTAAAAAACCTTTTTAAAGAATATACAAATTTTTCTTACCTTGTTGTTACATTGAAATAGTTAATAGTTTGATTTTACTAGAATTATATTACTAATTATCTATTATTTGTTATAATATGTCATGTTGTATCTAAAATTGGAAAAAGGAGATGAAAAACATGCGAAAGGACGCCCGTCTTTATTCCTTATCTTTTGTTATTGTTTTACTTTTGAGTTTCTCACTTCAACATATCCCTACTAAAGCAACAACTACTACAATTATGGGACCCTCCAAGCTAACTTCAAAGCAAATGGGTGATTATGTTCTCTTGAATGAAGTAAATCCTAGAATTACAAACCTATCGATCTATCAGCTTGCTGAGCTATATTTAGAAATAGGAAGAATTGAAGGAGTGCGTGGTGATATTGCATTTGCTCAAGCGATTCATGAAACAGGCTTTTTTAGATTTGGTGGAGATGTTATTCCTGCCCAAAACAATTATGCTGGCATTGGGACAACAGGTGGCGGAGTAAAAGGAGCATATTTTGCAACTCCTGAAGAAGGAGTTCGAGCACACATTCAGCATTTAAAAGCATACGCTAGTAAAGAGCCCCTAAATACAGTGCTTAACGATCCAAGGTTTCATTTAGTGACAAGAGGTATTGCTCCTTTATGGACTGACCTAAACGGAAGATGGGCAGTACCTGGAAAAGGATATGGGGAGAAGATTCTTCAACTTTATTCAAATATGTCCGAGATGACATTAACGATTCCTAAGGTTGATCTACAATCTGTACATAAGCTTCCAGTAGCA
>DASQMK010000740.1:0-7502 GCA_035645575.1 Metabacillus sp. | reverse complement strand
AAGCCATTTTGAAGGATTTTCATTTCTTCTGGGGATGCCTCATCATAAAAATCCGGACTTTTTTCATTAATTGTCCGCATATGTTCAGCCATTTTTTCAAAAGGCTTTGAAATATATTTCCCAACGAAGCTCGTTAAAAATATTGCACTAACAACCATCATTAAGATGAAAAAAACCGTCGAATGTTTAATATAATCTACTTTGTTTAAAATTTCATTTTCAGGGACTACTGCTGCCAGCTTCCAGTTATTTGCCTGGATTGTATCATAAATCACGATCATATCTTCACCAGCAGCGCTTTCATAGGAGAATTGGCCACTCTCTTTTTTGGTATTCTGAAGGGAATGAAGAGTTTTATTATCAAGCCTATATTCATTTTTAACGTCTTTGGATTCATATTTTCCGTTCGGGCTAATAAGAGTCAGATAACCATTTTCCCCGATTAACGATTTGTTCAATACTTGTTCAAAAAAATTATCTCTAAGATTAAATAGTACGATGCCTTTCCCTTTATCAGTTTTTTCAATCAATCGCAATACTGACATTACTTCGTCATTCGTATTAAAAATTTGATCTTCGTGTATATTTCTCCAATAAAATCCCTCTTTACTTCCCTTATATTCGTTAAAATAATGCTCATATGGCACTGATGGGTTAGAAGCATAATCACTATGATAAAGCAAAAATTCTCCTTGATTAAGATCAATCAGAACGGATTCAAGTATGACATTATACCGAGAATAAACAAGCTGCAAATTCTTATCAATCTCTACGTAATGCTCTGGTTTAATTTCTGATTCTTCAGTTCCAATTAAGTTTAGTATCCTTGGATCACTCGATACAGAAACGAGTTGCTGGAAAACATCTGAAAGCATATAATCTAAATAATTTATTGTTTGGAAAATCGTATCATTTACATTTTTATATGCATTTTCTTCAATTTGTGCGGTGGCAAGCATAGAAGACACCCATCCTGAAACGGATATAAAAATAATAATGATAGGTAAATAGAGAGTGTTAATTGTTGATTTAATAGAGTACATAAAATATTTTCGAATAATGTTCTTTATTTTCATAACCATCACTTATGTTCTCCTATCGAAGCATAATAGAAGCCTGACTCTCCTACTTCAACAATAACCGATATTATGTAAGCGGTAAACAAAATTTCACCCCTAATTCTTAATATATTGAATTTTCTACCTTCTGCAATACCTATACTAGAAATAGAAGCTTCCATTGTCGGAAGCTTCTTAAAACGTTTCTAATAGATTGTTAATGACTTTCAGATTTAGATCATTGACTCGCTGCTTTACCAGGAATAAGATGAACGGTTTCACTTGGTCCAAAACCGCTCCATCTATATCCTGCAACTTCAACAAGACCATTCGGAAACACATCGGAAAGTCTTTCTCGTTTTGAATACTTAATTCCTTTCCCTACAGCTTCGACTTTAAATGTGTATTTTTTCCCTTGTTTCAAACCTGTTACAGTATAATTTGTTTCAGCTGTCGTTATTTCCCCATTAATTGGTGTAAATTCACCATCTTCAGATTTAATCGGTTGGCCATTTACGTAGACTCGGTAACCAATAACCTCTTGGTTTGTCGCTTTTGCTTCATTCCAAGAAAGAGAGATGCTTTTTCCATCCTGACCAATTCTTGTATTTAGCCCGCCATCAAAGGATGGAGCACCAATTGCATAAGGATGAGCTGTTTCTACTTCAATAAAGGTGTTATATGGAGTTTTATTCCCGGCAAGGTCAACTGCCTCGACTTCCACTTTGTATTTTTTCCCTGGTTGAAGGTCTCCCATCGTATATTTGTTTGAAGTCGCAAATCCATGGAGTTCTCCGTTAGCAAAAATATTATAGCCGGCAATCCCAGTATCATCACTTGCCTCTTTCCATTCAACAGATGCCCAAGTAAAGCCAGGGTACACCACTTCAACCTCTTTCCCGCTAAACGTATCGGTAGCAGGTATTTTGGTTGTTGGCTCTTTAATCGTTCGATCATCAGGAAGTACTGGTGCTGTTTTATCCGCTACTCCAGCCGTTGTCATAGTGATTTCCGGGCCATTTGAAGTACGATTTCCAGTTTCATCAGCAGCCTCAACTTTGAACGTATATTCCTTTGCTGGAGTTAAACCGGTTACCGTATAACTATTTTTATCTGTAGTCGTATAATTAGGGCCCATTTTCTCTCCGTCTTTATAAACGGTGTAACCAGCAACCCCTACGTTATCAGTTGCTGCATCCCAAGTTAGTGTTACACTCTTTCCATCGGCGGAAGATGTTGCTTGAAGTGTGGATGCTTCTGGCCATTCAGGTTTCTGTGCCGCATCCAGAGGGGCTGCTGTTGTATTATCAAATACTAGACCAGTTGAATGTTTAATTCTCCATGGATTTCCGTCATTATCTTTGACATTCGTAAACGAAACATTGATAAATTTAAAGTCTTTGGCATAATCCATGTTAACGGAATAAACATGATCGAATTTCACATCTTTAAAGGTGATATTTTCATGATAAACTTCTCCTGCATCACTATTCCCTTTTACAAGTATCGCTTGTTTCTTACTTCCACCTTGATTACGAACTGTTGTATTTTCAATCTTCATATCTTTAAATTGAGAGATTTCTTGAGTTGGTTCATAAAGGATAGCTGCATTCGCATCAGTGTAATCAGAAGTAAAGACGAACGGACCATCGCCATCAATGCCTTCTAAAGCATTATCTCTGAACAGAATATCTCTTGCTCCGCCACCCATTGGGGTATTCGTTTTACTTCGTAAGCCCACATCTGTTTTATACATAATGTTGTCTTCTACTAAAAAGTCTTGAATCCAGCTGCCAGTATGACTGCCTGTTACCACTCCGCCATGACCTTCGCGAATGTAGTTATTGAAGATCCATGCATTTCCAGTCGGTTCCTTACCCTTTGCTGCTTGACCCATACCTGCAGCAAAGTTAATCGCATCGTCTCCAGTATCAATATAATTATTGAAGACCATGATATTTTGCGAATCACCAAATTCATATCCATCAGCATTGTTGGCATCGTATGTTTTCGATATCGTCCCATTTACAACAATGTTTTTACTATGAAGGTTTACGATACCGTGAAAGGCAGGATTTAATTGAGTTATCCCCTCATAATACATGCCGTCAACACCACGAACAGTAATCAAATTTGAACGCGTAGAATAGGCTGACTTGGCGTTCATACCTAACTCTTGGGCTGCATAGGATTGTGTTGCACCTAAAATCCCTAGGGTGCTTTCAGCTTCAAGATCTAACAGACTCATCTTTCCATCTTCTACTTTTACATTTCCAGTGACTTTTGAGTTATTTCCTGCTGCTAAACGTGGAAGTTCATTGCCCATTTCATCAATCGTTGGATGATTCTCATCGTACTTCCAGCCATTTCCATCGATAATTCCGTTCCCGACAATACGAATATTTTTTAGGCTGCCATAATCGTATGTATGAGCATTGATAAGGGAGTAAGAACGCTCATCCGTTGAGTAATCGTATAACCAGAAACCCATGCTATAATCTTCTGGATCCGCAGAGCCGAGTAAATATCCATCTACTTGTAACGTCATATCAGATTTAAGCCATAATTCACCAGAGATAAATTGACCTTCCGGAATTAAGACTTTTGCTCCAGGTGTTGCTGCATCAATTGCTGCTTGAATCGCCTCTGTATCTTTTGTGTCATCATTTGGTGTCGCCCCGAAATCAACGATATTGAAAACATCTGGAACAGGAGTTGTTTCCCCGACAATTTTATTAGATGGAGCTGATTCAACACCATTTGTATTTACCGATGTTACATAAAACTCATACGATTTGTTTGGTTTTAGATTTTCAACAGTAAAATTATGAATCAAAATATCTACGTGAAAATCATCTTGATCAATCGTTTCATAAAAATTATCGATATATGCTTTGGCTGGTCCACCATTGTCCTTTAAGGAGCTGCCAATCTTTTTGCCATTCATATAAACATTAAAATCTACGATGTCACTATAGTTTTCAGGTTTTTCCCACACCAGGGTAATGCTGTCTTCGTCAAAAGCTAAGTTTGGGATCTGTAAGTTCACAGGTGATTGTGGTGCATGCCCTTTTGTTTTTGCAAGAACCTCTATACCATAATGACTGAATACTAGTAATACAGTTAAAAAGATCGAGAGACTAACTTTAAAATTCCTCACCTTTTATTCCCACCTTCCATCTATCTTTTGTGAAGTTTCTTATTTTCATAATCCTCCTTTCCCTCAAAATATATAGAAACCTTTTCTTATGCCAAAAAGACAGCATATGAAAAGGTTTATATCCCCATATTGTGTAAGAGACTCTGAAGTTTAAATGGTTAATCCTTAATAAGGTCATAATACGCCATGCTACCTAAAATAAACGCGCCCATTCCATGTAAATCATTTTCAGAGGTAGGGCGGTCCACATAGTAGTCATAAACTCCAGCCGAAGTTCCAATACAAATTCCACTTAAAGTAATTGCTGATCCCTTTTCCTCTACCATGTGCTCTAACAATCCTTTATATGCCTTATCTACTACGGCACGATAGGAGTCATCCACATAGCCATGTTGAATACCTTTCGCGATAAAGTAAAGGAACAATGCAGAGCAAGAGGACTCTAACCAGTTGTCTTCAAGATCGCCTTTATCCACAATTTGATACCATAAACCCGTTTTCTCCTCTTGGAAGTTAACAATTGCCGGAATGAAGCTTTGAAGCGATTTAATTAACTGCTCTTGTCCTCGCTTTCTATCTCCTAAAATCTCTAATAAGTCAATCAATGCTGTACCATACCAGCCGACAGAACGTCCCCAAAATTCTGGTGAACAGCCTGTTTCAGGATTAGCCCATGGTTGAACCTTCTTCTCATCCCACGCATGGTAAAGCAGACCTGTTTTCTCGTCCGTCATATGTTTTCTCATCAACTTTTCTTGCAAAAGAACAGTTTGAATTAATTCTTCCTCATGGAAATGCTGGCTATAAAGTAACATGAACGGTCCGCCCATAAAGAGTCCATCTAACCACATTTGATAAGGGTATTTTTCTTTATGCCAGAAACCATTTTCTGAGGTTCTATTAAGGGTATCTAAAGCACTTCTTAATCGCTTAGCCGCAATCATATATCTTGGATCTTTTGTCTCTTCGTATAATGGGAATAACAGAATTCCTGCCATTGTTGAGTCAAGCTCATCCCTTGCAAAACACACATTTCCATGCTCATCAATTAAATGATCAAAATAGGCTTTAATGTACTCAAAATATTCTTGTTTACCTGTTGCTTGATAGACTCTATACATTCCATACAGAAATACTCCTTGATGGTAATGGAAATTATTCACTGGCGGCAATTCCTCTGCACGAAATGTTTGCATTAATGCTTGACATGCCTTTTCCGCCATCACCAATGGAGTTTCAATTGCGATTTTTTCTGTTGTATTTCCCATTGTTCATTCCCCTTTTCCTGCTAGTTTAGGATTTTTCACTTTACGTATATTGACATGGTAGTAAAACCATTACCCAGTTTGTTTTCTCACATATGAACTGGCAGTAAAACCTCCAAATTGGTAGATTTAACTGCCAGGTTATACCTAGATTCTAAGCTTGTTTTAGTGAAGACAATGCCCCACTGAATAAAGGCTTACCTTAAGCTTATTTATTGAAGGTCTCATCATATTTTGTTTTTGAATCTTCGATTGCTTTTGCCCATTCATCGAGAAATTCTTTGGCTGTCTTTTCGCCGCTCATTACTTGTTGAATTCCTGGGTCAACTATATTATCAAGTATTGAACGATAATCTGGTAAATAGAATGGCGGTTCGTAAAGTTTTGTATCAGGGTTTTCATATACTTCAAATGCTACCTTGATATGCTGTGCATTTTGTACCCACTCGTCATCTAATACATCGGCGTTTGTTGGAATTTGCCCTGTTGACTCATTCCATAGGCTTTGTGATTCTACAGAGTTAACGAACTCGACAAATTTCCAAGCAGCATCAGGATTTTCAGTATTCTTAAAGATTGCTACATTGACAGCGTTTCCACCTTCAGCAACATATTTTCCATCCTCCGTTTTAGGAAGTGGTATGGTCTTAAATGTACCTTCTTCTAATGACTTTTTATGTTCACCGTAAGATCCAACATTGTGGTGAACCATTGCCACGACACCCGTATCAAATCCTGCGATCATTTCCTTATAACCATTTGTGATATCACTCTTTGGAGTGAATTTTTCATAGTATGATAGATACTTTTCAACGAATTCTACATGTTTAGGGTCATTGATATTTACTTTGCCATTTTCGTCAAAGTAATCTAAGCCGCTATAAGCAAACATTAAACGCTGAAGCTGGAAGGATCCGCCTGCACCACCGCGAATTGTATATCCATAGCGTCCGTTTTCCTTGTCGGTCATTTTCTCAATAGCTGTAAAAAACTCATCAAATGTTTCCGGTTCTTTTACTCCTGCTTCCTCAAACCAATCAGTTCGGATCCAGATTGTATCTAAGTTTTGAGCATATGGAATACCATAAAGTTTGCTATCTTGTGCGATTTTCTTATTAAAATCGATAGCACTTGAGTTAATTTTATCCTTCAATTCAGAACCCTCAAAATAATCATCTAGTGGAAGTAATGCGTCACGTATTGCGAATTCTGGCAGCCATGTTGTTTGAACTGACCCAACATCCGGAGTATCATTTGCGGCAATGGCTGCATCGTATTTTGATTTTGCTGATTTATTTGGAATTCCAACATATTCAACATCAATACTTGGATTTGCTTCTTCAAACTGTTTAATAACTTCTTCCCATAGCGGTGTACGCTCTGGACTTGCATTCTCATCCCAGAAAGTAATCTTCACTGGTTCATCTGAATTGCCGCCCGATTCTTTTGGTGTTGAAGATGTTTCATCACCACCGCTGCAACCAGCTAGCAGCAATCCTGAAGCCATCGAAAGTGCTAAAATAGAATTTGACCATTTTCTCTTATTCATAAACATGGTGTTGCCCCCCTTAAAATTTTACTGATGATGATTTTTATAAAATTACCCTTTGACAGCCCCACCCATACCATTAACCAGGTGCTTCTGTGCGTAGGCAAATAATATAACTGCAGGAATTAAAGCAATGACACTTCCAGCTGCTAATGCGCCATAGTTGACATTAAATTCTCCCATCATTGAACTTAATCCGACAGGAAGTGTGAACTTGGATTGCTGATTTGTTAGCATTAAGGCTAATAAAAATTCGTTCCATGTATAAATGAAAGTAAATACTCCTGTTGCTACGATCCCTGGCAGCAGCAACGGGAAAACGACGTGACGCAAGGATTGCATTTTTGAACAGCCATCAATCATAGCTGCTTCTTCCAATTCCTTTGGTACATTAGAGATAAATCCTGCCATTAAAATTGTAGTAAACGGAATTTCAACTGCTGTATACGTAATGATCAGTGAAAGAGGAT
>DASQMK010000739.1:0-6996 GCA_035645575.1 Metabacillus sp. | reverse complement strand
ATTCGTCAAGTTCGCGTTCGAACACACCAAGAAATGGCGAGAATTGAAGTGGAACCAAATGATATGAAGCTTGTTCTTGAAAACCATGAAATGATTGCTAGTGAACTAACAAAATACGGTTATAAATATATAACCTTAGATTTAATTGGATACAAGAGCGGTAGTATGAATAAGGTTCTTTCATAATCAAACAGGCTTTGGAATTAGTCCAAGGCCTTTTCTATGGAAAAGAATAATGTTGAAGGAAGATGATCATATGTTAAGAGAGTTTGTTATTGGACTTGATATTGGTACGACAAGTGTAAAAGCAGTTGTTTTCGATTTGAATGGAAAAGTAATCTCAGAAGCAGAAGAACTAATTACATCTCTTTACCCACAACAAGGTTGGGTGGAGCAAGACCCAATCGAAATTGAGAGTTTTGCTAGAAAAGCAGTGCGAGATGTGATAGAGAAAGCGAATATTCAAAAGAATGAGCTAGTTACAATTGGATTTTCTTCTGCTATGCATTCTTTAGTATGTATGGATAATGATTATCAACCGTTATCAAATGCACTTATTTGGGCAGACGGGAGAAGTACTGAGCAGGCAGATAAGTTGAAGCAACAAGATGGAATGGAGGTTTTTCAAAAAACTGGTGTCCCTATTCATCCAATGACTCCACTATCAAAGTTATTATGGATGAAAGAGGTAGGATATGAGCCTTATGAGAAGGCAAGCTATTTTGTTTCGATTAAAGAATATATCCTTATAAAATGGTTTAACAAACGTGTAGTTGATTATTCAATGGCTGCTGCAACTGGTTTATTGAATGCACATACACTTGATTGGGATAGTGAACTATTGGAAATGACTGGTGTTAGGAAGGAGCAACTTTCGGAAGTAGCTTCTCCTACAATGATCTTACAAGGAATGAACAAAGAGGTTGCAGAAGAAATTGGAATCACAGAGGATTTACCATTTGTATTAGGAGCAGCAGATGGACAATTGGCTAACTTAGGTATAGGAGCAATTTCTTCAGGGGAAGTAGCCATCACAGCTGGAACAAGTGGAGCCATCAGACAATTTACAAGCGGTTTCAGCATAACCGATCAGCGTGAAACATTTTGCTATGCTTTTACAGAGGATTATTCAATTATTGGCGGTCCAACAAATAATGGCGGAATAGCATTACAATGGTTGAAGGAACTTTTAAATTATGAAGGAAGTTTTGATGATTTTACAAATGAAGCTGAGAAAATAGCTCCAGGTGCTGAAGGATTAATTTTTCTTCCATATATCAATGGTGAAAGAGCACCATTATGGAACCAGCAGGCAAAAGGTAATTTTTTCGGTATGAGTATTACTCATAAGAAAGAACATTTCGTCCGCGCAGTTTTGGAGGGAATTACATTTAATCTCTATCAAATTGGACAAAGTTTAGAAAGTTTGGCAGGTGCACCTGAAAAGATCTATGTGAACGGTGGATTGTCTAGATCAAAGTTATGGCTTCAAATGCTGGCTGATATATTTGGTAAAAAAGTTTATGTGTCCAAGAGCCATCATAGTGCTGCATGGGGTGCGGCCTGGACAGGATTAGTCGCTCTTGGTATAGTTCCTTCCTTTGAAAAAATAAAAGACAATATTCCAATGAGTTCTCCAATTATTCCAAATGACAATAGTCATAATACCTATTTAGAAATCTATAAAAAATATGAGGCATTGGCCAAAGATATAGCAAAGCATTTTTAAATAAAGCATAATAAGGGAAAGTGCTTAAACTAAGGTGAGTGAATAAAATGCTAGAAGAAATTTTACAGCAAGTTCAAACAGGATCATTAAGTATCAGTGAAGCAAAGGAAAAGCTTTCAACATATGAAAATTTAGGATTTGCAAAGGTTGATCACCATCGAAAGAAGCGACAAGGGTTTCCGGAAGTCGTTTATGGTGAAGGAAAAACGAAAGAACATATTTTAGCTATTATAAAAGCTATACGTTCAAAGGACAATAATGTACTTGTTACGCGGATTTCTGAAGAAAAAGCAGCACATATTTTAAAAGAGTATCCTGAATTTACTTATAATGAGATTGCACAAATTCTCTTTTGGAAAGATGAAAAGGAAAGTGTGAAATCCAAAGGTTATATTGCCATTGTTTGTGCAGGAACATCGGATTTAAAGGTTGCAGAGGAAGCGGCAATAACAGCTGAGGCATTGGGAAGCAATGTGAGGAGATTTTATGATGTAGGAGTAGCAGGAATCCATCGGTTATTCGACCATATAGAAGAGATCCAAAATGCTACAGTTTCCGTTGTTGTCGCTGGAATGGAGGGTGCCCTACCGAGTGTCGTTGGAGGGCTCGTAAGTCATCCCATCCTTGCCGTTCCAACAAGTGTAGGTTATGGGGCGAATTTCAATGGATTGTCTGCCTTATTAACCATGCTAAATTCATGTGCATCAGGCATTAGCGTTGTAAATATTGATAATGGCTTTGGAGCCGCATATAACGCAGTTTTAATTGATCAACTAGCTCAAAAAGGGGAAGAACAACAATGAAAACACTTTATCTAGACTGTTTTTCTGGAATTAGCGGTGACATGATGATTGGTGCTCTTATTGATGTAGGAGGAGACCCAGCTTATCTTGAAGAAGAATTAAAGAAGCTTAAAATAGAGGAAGAGTATGAACTACAATGGAAAAAAGTTGTTAAAAATGGTATTACAAGCACGAAATTTGATGTGATATTAAAAAAACAACATAATCACCAACATGGACATGGACATGGACATGGACATGGACATGAACACGAACATGAGCATGAACACCACCATGAGCATGAACACGGACATGAGCATGATCACCATCATGAACACGATCACCATCATGAACATGGCCATCATCATGAGCATGGTCAACATCACGGACATGATCATCATCATGCACATCATCACAGAACATACAAAGACATTGTTCATTTAATAGAGTCAGCAGGGTTTTCGAGTGAAGTAACAGAGACAGCATTAAATGTTTTTAGAAAAATCGGTGAAGCAGAGGGTCATATACATGGTTTACCTCTGGATAAAGTTCATTTCCATGAAGTTGGTGCAGTCGATTCAATTATAGATATTGTAGGAGCTGCCATTTTACTTCATCAGTTAGGTATAAAAAAAGTAAAATCGTCTGCTATTCCAGTAGGATCGGGAAGAATTCATATCGATCATGGGATTTATCCTGTGCCGGCTCCTGCAACGTTAGAAATATTAAAAGGTGTTCCGATTGAACAAAGTAATGTTCGATTTGAATTAACTACCCCAACTGGAGCTGCCATTGTATCCGTCTTAGCTGAAGAGTTTTGTACGCTTCCATCTATGGAGGTAAAAGCAATCGGATATGGAGCAGGAACCAAAACATTTAAAGATCGACCAAATGTACTGAGATTAGTCATAGGAGAATAGGTAACGGATGGGAGTAATTATATGATTTCTCAACCACCTCCAAACGAGGAACATATCGATGATCAAATGATCAAAGTAGAAGTGAATCTTGATGATATTTCAGGGGAATGGCTTGGTTATGTGATGGATTTGCTTTTTGAAGCAGGTGCAAATGATGTCTTTTATACACCCATTTATATGAAGAAAAATAGACCAGGTGTGTTACTTCAGCTCCTATGTAATCGAGAGAAACTTGCAAGTATAAGAGAAATACTTCTTAAAGAAACAACAACACTTGGAATAAGATATTATCCTTTGACTGTGTATAGGGCTGAAAGGACGTTTAGACGAGTTCAAACTGAGTGGGGACCTGTAACCGTTAAGGAAGGGATATATAATGGACAAGTTATCCAAAGGGCCCCGGAGTTTGAGGAATGTAAAAAAATTGCGAACACATATAAAGTTCCTTTGAAAAAAGTGTACGAACAAGTTTGGAAACAACTAGAATAACGGGGGCTACAATTCTTGGAACATAAGTTTGGAAGGCTTCGATTCATTAGTTAAAAGGAATCTGGGCTTTCTTGCATTTAGCATATCAAAATATATAATAACTTTTTAAAAACTTTATTTATAAACGACTTCTATTCTTTAAGGGCTACATTATTAAGTAGCTCTTTTTATATCTCTTTGTATCCTCTCATCCTACCTTCATATTGAAAATCCGTAACGGATAAAAACATTTAATTATTTATAACAAAGTATAGAGAAATTCAACAACTAATTATATACTATACATAAGTGAACAAAAAAGATAATTTATAAACAAAAATAAACTTAGTTTGTGGGGGGATTTTATGGATGTTGTAACGATTGGAGAATCAATGGTTGTTTTTACACCAACGAGTGACGGTTTTATGAGAAATGCTTCTCAATTCACAAAAAAGATTGGTGGAGCAGAATCAAACGTTGCTGTTGGCCTTGCAAGATTAGGACATCAAGCGGGATGGATTAGCAAGCTTGGTGATGATGAATTTGGAAAAGCGATCCTTGCCTTTTTAAAAGGAGAAAATGTTGATGTTAGTCAGGTAACCTTTGATACAGAGGCACCGACAGGTATTTATTTTAAGGAGCCAAGAAGACAGAATAGTACAAGAGTTTACTATTATAGAAAAGGCTCTGCAGCAAGTAAGCTCTCACCAAATAATCTTAATTTTGACTATCTTGTTAAGGCTAAATATCTCCATATTACTGGTATTACACCTGCCTTAAGTGAAAGCTGTAAGGAAACGGTTTTTGAAGCAATAAGGTTAGCTAAACAAAATGGATGTACAATTGTTTTCGATCCAAACCTCCGTACAAAGCTTTGGGATGAGGAAACAGCAAGAGAAACATTGTTGAAATTGGCGCTAGAAGCCGATATTGTGTTGCCCGGTGTGGCTGAGGGAGAATTTTTATTTGGAGAAACGGATCCCAATAAGCTCGGACAATTATTTTTAGAGCAAGGTGCAAAAGTTGTTGTTATGAAAATGGGAGCCGATGGCGCTTATTATTTCACTGAAAAAGAGAGCGCTTTAATTTCGGGATTCCCTGTAAAACAGGTCGTAGATCCAGTTGGAGCAGGAGATGGCTTTGCTGCTGGTTTCCTATCAGGATTACTTGATGGTTTGGAATTGGGCAAAGCAGTTGAAAGAGCTAACGCTGTTGGGGCATTAGTTACAATGGTAAATGGAGATGTTGATGGTTTACCTGAAAGAGATGAAGTAGAGCAATTACTAAATAAAAATAGTGAAGATATCGTTCGATAAGGAGAGGGAAAAATGAATCCTATTAATATTATTAAGGAAACTGGAGTAGCAGCAGTTATTCGTGGGGCAACAACTGACAATATTATTGCCATTGCAGAAGCACTAAAAGCAGGTGGAGTAAAGGTATTAGAAATAACAGTTGAAACACCAGGTGCGTGTGCAGCAATTGAAAAAGCATCATTAGAACTCGATGATGTCTTAGTAGGGGCTGGAACAGTTCTAGACCCTGAAACAGCACGGGTTGCTATCATGTCTGGGGCTAAATTTATTTTCTCCCCAACGACAAATCCAAAAACAATTGAAATGGCCAAAAGGTATGGAGTTGTGAGCATTCCAGGAGCGTTAACACCTACAGAAATACTTACTGCCTATGAAAACGGGGCGGATTTAATTAAAGTGTTTCCTGCAAATGTGTTCGGTCCAAGCTATATTAAAGACATTCATGGACCTCTCCCACAAGTTCCGCTTATTACAACTGGTGGAATCTCGGTAGAAAATGCAGGTGAATATATTAAAGCAGGAGCAGCTGGAGTTGGGGTAGGCAGCTCACTAGTGAATACGAAAAAAGAGCTGACGTCTGCTTACTTAAGCGAAATCACAACAACAGCATCAATGTTTATAAACGCAGTGAAGGAAGCAAGGGAGAAATAAGGTTTGAAAAAGGCAACCATTCATTTTGAGGGTTGCCTTTTGTACAGAATTAAATTTTAGGAAGCTATTCCTTATTATACTTTAAGGCGATGTGAGGTTTGTTTTTGTATGGTTTTATCCTATAATGATATATAAAACGAATAAATTACGGGGGAACAATAATGCTTGCATTAGAAAGACATGAAAGGATCTTAGATCAACTAGATAAAAATAAAATTGTTAAAGTATCAGAGCTTAGTTCTCTTTTAGGTGTCACAGAAAAAACAATTCGAGGAGACCTTGAGCTCTTAGAAAATAAAGGATTGTTAAATCGAGTTCATGGAGGAGCAGTAATAGCTGAGGACGCTGGAAAAATGCTTCCTATTGCCGAACGACAATCTGGGTACAGTGATGTAAAGCTTGCAATTGCAAGAGAGGCAGTAAAACTAATCAAACCAAATGAAACAATCTTAATGGACGGTGGAAGTACAACACTTGCCATTGCCGAGATATTAGGTGATTTTCCTATAACCGTTATAACAAACGATTTAAAGATTGCGAATGTATTATTAAATAAAACGAATGTTCAATTAATGGTTTTAGGTGGAATGAGAATCGATAAATCATCTTCATTGATGGGAGCACAAGCTACAGAAATGCTTAGCCGTATGAGAGTAAACAGGCTATTCTTTGGTACAACAGGTGTGTCAATAGAACATGGATTAACTGTTTTTAATAGTATTCACGCAGACTGGAAAAAACAGATTATTAGATGTGCAGACCAAATTACTCTGTTAGCAGATTCAACAAAATTTGAAAAAGTGGCCCTTATTCAATTTGCTACATTACAAGAAGTGGATGAGATTGTAACAGATTCTCGGCTTGATCAACAGGTACTAGAAAAATTCCAAGAAAAGAATATTGAACTGCACCTTGCAAAGATATAATACATTGTTGAAGTAAGCAGAAGATAGAGATAAATAAAAAGATGATACCGATAATTTAATCGTTGTCATCTTTTTTGTTTGTGCTATAATAAAACCATATCAAACATAAACAAACATAAACAGATAATAACAAACAGAAAGAAAGTGAATTTTATTCGTTGGATTCAAGCTCCTTTGATGTACACGAGAGAAAATGGTATGTTT
>DASQMK010000738.1:0-3596 GCA_035645575.1 Metabacillus sp. | reverse complement strand
CTTTGGGTATTATTTTTGAAAAAGGATGGCTAATGGTCGAATGCCCTTGGAGAATTCGGAAGGATAGAGAAATTATATTAGGTGAAACAGATTGTATTTCAGAACCAAAAAAGTTCTCACATAAAAACGTAAAAAAACTACTGGTTTCAAAAAAAATAGTAAACATTTCATTTTATGAACAGCTAATATTTATTATAGAGTTTGAAGATAATCTTACATTCGAATTATTTCACGCAAGTAGTTATTTCGAGGGTTGGACTCTACAAGGGGACGATGGATTTGATGTATCTACATTGCCGGGAGGAGAAGTCTGTTATTAAGCTAATGGGTGAAAGCGTTTAAGAACTGTGGCTGCTACGACAGCTTCTTTGCTTCTTCTACTAAAGAAGTAGAATACTTCAATAAGGGTTATTATGGAGAAATGTATGTGAGGAGGGAATTACATTTGAAAAATAGAAAAATTAAGAAAATCATCAATAGATAAATCACTATCTGGAGTTTGTGGAAGAATAGCTGAGTTTTTTGGTATATCTTCTTTTATCGTAAGACTAATCTTTATATTATTTTTACCTGCTACTTTACTTATATATATAATTCTTGCCAACATGCTTCCCGACAATCCTCGTTCTTTATAATTTGTTCTTCAGCGAAAGGGTGCTTAAATTCAAAAAGGTTAGGTTACTACGTAACGGGGTCGGTTGATGAGTACAAAAAATTAAATGGCAGAACAAATAGAGGTCTAATTATGAATTAGACCTCGTTTATTTGTTGATAAATAAGGGTTATTACGAATTTATCAAGTAAATTGGCAGTATAATTAACACATCAATTAGCAAGAGTCTGCTGTTCAGCAGACAGTGATTGAAAACGGTGTTAAAATAGGTTCTAATTGAAACTCCAGTACAGCGGTGAGGAATTATAAAGAGGGTATTTGATTTTAAAGATATAATATATATGCAATAAAAGGGAGTGGTGTCAATGGCGATAACTGATTTGTGTGAAGCCTGTAAAAGAAATGAGATTAATGTTGTAGAAACTTCTGATGACCCTAATCAACCTTATAAATTATGCAATCAATGTCACGAAAGGCTATTAAAATATTCATTACGACCTATTGAATGGTACAACCTAGCGGTTGTCCATTCTTCTAATAAATTTTTATTGCACGATGATTTTTATGAAGAAGACGGAGAGGCTTGTCAACCAGAAGAAGATGTATTTGTAACTAAAAAAGATAAAGCACCAACATTACGAGCCGTTCGAAATGATTTGGAGTCTTTATTAGATTTTTCAATAACCAGATGGTTTCTTGAGGATGATGTAATAAATGCCCTTAAAAAGCACGATACCCAAAAGACCTTGAGTTCTGTAAAATCTAGGTTTTATGGAACCGAAAATTACGAAGTAAAATCACGAATGTTAGAAATCGTAGCTGATGTTTTAGGTACTTCTGCTTCGGGATGGGTAAGGGAACTTTGGGAGAATTATGACGAAGAATTTCTTTACCCAATTTCTTGGGCAACAGCCAGTAGTTTGCCAGCCAAAGAGGGGTTAAATAATATATTTGAGAAATTGAAATTGGTAAGTGAAAAAGAATTGCCAATAGCGGCTTTCACCTGCCTATACCGTTTCCGTTCGAGCAATATACTTGATTGGATTGAGTTAACTTGCACGATTTTTAACGATAATTGGGGAAGGCTGGCAGCCGTATGCTTTCCAACCTGGGAAAGAATGAAAACTTGGCTAAACAAGGGAAGACCTTTAAGCTTAATTGCACTGGATACAATGGCGAACTGTGTTAAAGGTTTTGGTGACATTTATGTTGAGCAATTTTCTCCTAAGATACTTGGTACAGACAAAAATGAAGTAGAGCAAATATTAAATGATTATTATCAAAAAGATGGAGTTCCTCGCGTCAAAATGAAAGTAGCCAGAATAGTGGAGAACAAACAAGAAATATTTGAAAAAGGCTAATGGTTGCCTCTCCCTGTATAAAAGCGTGTGCTTAAATCGCACACGCTTTTTTTACTTCTATTTTACTGCTATTTGGTACGTTAAATTCTTGTTGATTTGAATACTATTTAGTTTGTTATTTGGAGTTTTGTACTTCTTAACCGAACCCGTTAGTTACTACGGTAGCTTTTTTCTTATTGAGCATTGAGCTATTTGGTAGTTTTGTTGAAGAAGGGATTAATATTAATTTTGTAGAACTTTCATAGTAGAAGAAGGATTTCCTATTTACATCCAGAATTATTTGATGTGTAGAAAAGGAGGAAATGAATTGAACCATGATTTTTATCGCTCATTATTTCCTATATTAGCTACTCATACACATCTAGCTAGTTGCTCCCAAGGTGCATTGGCAAAGTCTGTTTCAAAAGCTATTGAGGAATATCATAATAGCCTACTTCTATCGGGTAGTAATTGGAATGAAGCTATAAGTAAAGTGGATGAGACTAGGGTGAAATTTGCTGAACTTATTGGAGCCGAAACAGATGAGGTTGCTGTATTATGTTCTGTTTCTGATGCTATTTCTGCTATTGCAACTTCCCTCCCTTATCAGCAAGAGAAAAATAAAATCGTGTTTACGGATATAGATTTTCCAACTGTCGGTCATATATGGTTTGCACAAGAACCGTTTAAGGATAATATTTCCGTAATTCGTTCTTTTAATGGGGAAATATCTCTGGAACAATATGAAAAAGAAATAACAGATGATACGTTTATTACATGTATCCCCCATGTGAATTATTACAACGGATATAAGCAAAACGTTAGAGAGATTGCTGGTATTGTGCATAGAAAAGGCTCACTTTTATTCGTCGATGCTTACCAATCAGCAGGACATATTCCGATTGATGTGAAAGAGATGGAGATTGATATATTAGCAACGGGAACTCGTAAATACATGTTAGGAGTTCCCGGCGTAGCGTTTTTATATTTAAAAAAAGAACTGGCAGAGCAATTAATACCAAGAGTTACTGGATGGCTGGGACAAGAACAAGCATCTTCATTTGACATTTATAATCCTGTTTTTGCAATGGGGGCTCGTCGTTTTGAAACGGGTACGCCTTCTTTTATAAGTATTTATGCAGCTTATGAGGCACTAAAATTGCTACTTGAGGTTGGGATAGGTAATATTGAAACCTATTTAAAAGGGCTAGCCCAATTCACCATACATTATGGACAAGAAAAAGGATTGCGTCTCATTGGACCATTATCTACTGATAATAGAACGAGTCTGATGTCTTTTCATGTTGAAAATGCATCAAAAGTGGAAGGGATGTTAAGAGACAAAAAAATTATTGTTTCTGCAAGAAAAGATGTAATAAGAATTGCCCCTCATTTCTATAACATTAAAGATGAAATAAAATACGCAATAGATGAGCTTGCAATCTTAACAAATGGTAATTAACAAGTATTTATTCAAACAAACCTGAATTGAGGATTGTTAGGTGTTATTGTACTAGCGGGTGCTTATCCTGAACAAGGATAGCGCCTTTTTCATTGCTTAGGAAATTATAAAATGCTTGAACTGTGGATAACTACTTCGACATCCAGCTCCAGCGCCTAGCCCCTCGAGGTCATAAGCTAAT
>DASQMK010000737.1:0-2915 GCA_035645575.1 Metabacillus sp. | reverse complement strand
ATAACTACTTCGACATCCAGCTCCAGCGCCTAGCCCCTCGAGGTCATAAGCTAATATAGAATTGAAGGCAAAGGACGCCTTCTATTCTAAATCATCTTATTTGCCCTAGGCTGACCAAGGCGCTTGCGCTTTTGTTCTTTTTTAAGGCATTTGCTATGAAGCTCTTTTACTCAGGTTTTCTAAAGGGATTTGGTCAGTGGCCCCCTTTTAAAGAAAACTCGCCTATATACAGCGAACTTTCGCTTTATAATATACCAATCGCTATGTCTATTGTTTGTCATTTCGGCTTTAAATTTCAGAAATGCACCTCAAAACGAAACCCTATGTTTTTAACCTGAGCTTATTTTTTGATTTTTTTGTGACATTCCTCTGATGTGTTACGATAAGTAGCTAGCAGCTCTGTATGAACATCTTACGTAATAATTCCAATTTTTAAAATCACTACGTTATAATAAAGAAATAGAGTATGGCATAATATGCTATATACATCATGGACAGAGACAAGCTTCTTTTATAATTGCTATAAAGGGGGAGTTTTATGACAGAAATTCCAATTGAAATACAAAAACAAATGAAAAAGCATCAAGGATTATCAAAGTCAAAAATATTCAAACGGGCACTTTTTATTTTTATTGGCGCCGTATTAATGGCAGTAGGATTAGAGATTTTTTTAGTACCTAATCAGGTTATTGATGGCGGGATTGTTGGAATCTCAATTATCCTTTCTCACTTACTTGGAATAAAGCTGGGCTTATTTATCTTTCTTTTAAATATTCCATTTTTCTTTATAGGATATAAACAGATAGGGAAAACATTTGCTCTTTCTACTTTGTTCGGAATTGCTGTTTTGTCCATTACTACAGCTCTCTTGCATCCAGTTCCAGCATTCACAGAGGATGTTCTTCTTGCTACGGTATTTGGTGGAATTATTTTAGGAATCGGTGTTGGAATTGTGATTCGATATGGCGGCTCACTAGACGGTACAGAGATTTTAGCTATTCTTGCAAATAAAAAGCTTCCATTCTCTGTTGGTGAAATTATTATGTTTTTTAATATTTTTATCCTGGGAAGTGCAGGTTTTGTGTTCGGCTGGAACAGAGCTATGTACTCATTGATTGCCTATTTCGTTGCGTTTAAAACAATAGATATTGTGATTGAGGGACTTGATGAATCGAAATCAGCCTGGATCATAAGTGAGCATTATCAGGAAATTGGTGATGCAATTTTAGCGAGATTAGGTCGTGGAGTAACGTATCTTAATGGTGAGGGTGCCTATACGGGAGAGAATAAAAAAGTCATATTCTGTGTGATTACACGTCTAGAAGAAGCGAAGTTAAAATCGATTGTTGAGGATTTAGATGAATCTGCCTTTTTAGCAGTTGCAAACATAGCTGAAGTAAGGGGCGGAAGATTCAAGAAAAGAGATATTCACTAAAAAACTTGTGGGAAATTCCACAGGTTTTTTTAGTAGCTTAACATACTATTTCCCCATTTCTTTTCATACCTATTACTAATGGACAGGAAGTACAAGTCAAGATGAGGGGTGGAAAGAGATGGAAAGTGTCATCTTAAATATATTAGATTGGTTAACAAATCTCGGTTATGTTGGAATTGCGATTGGGTTAATGCTTGAGGTTATTCCTAGTGAAATCGTATTAGGATATGGCGGTTATATGATTGTCCTAGGGAAAATTGGATTTCTAGGGGCAATATTTGCCGGCGTAATAGGAGGAACAATTGCACAACTAATTTTATACTGGATAGGAAGTGTAGGGGGAAGACCCTTTCTTGAAAAGTACGGAAAATACTTGTTTATAAAAAAGCATCATATTGAGCTATCAGAATTATGGTTTGAGAAATATGGGTCAGGGGTTATTTTTGGTGCTAGGTTTATACCAGTGGTGAGGCATGCCATTAGCATACCGGCAGGGATCTCAAAAATGTCATTGTGGAAATTTACATTGTATACAGTAGCGGCAATGATACCATGGACAATTTTTTTCTTGTATTTAGGTATCGAGCTTGGTAGCAATTGGATGTACATAAAAGAAATCGCTAAACCATATTTCATACCGATCACTTGCACCGCGCTTATGCTTGCATCAGTCTACTATTTAGTTAAGAAATACAAACGACCAAGTTCAAGTTAAAGAAATATTTGTTTTAGTCTTATTTTATCCAAAGTAAAAATAAACAGATAATCTGATTTATTCAGATGGTATAATTTAGGGAAAAGGTCAGGAGAGAGAAGAATTGAGAGCAGTGTTTTTCGATTTAGATGGGACATTATTAAATAGAGACCAATCTGTTCTTTACTTTATTGAAGATCAGTATTCCCGTTTACAGCGTTTTATAGAGACTTCTATGGACAGGTATGTAAAAAGATTCGTTGAGCTAGATAACCATGGATATGTTTGGAAGGATCAAGTGTATGATGCATTAGTGAAAGAGTTTAATATCCAAGACATTTCTGCTGAAGAGCTGTTACAAGACTATCTCTCTTATTTCCCAATTCATTGTGTCCCCTTTCAACATTTAGAGCAGATGCTGCAAGTATTAAAGGAAAAACAAATCAAGCTAGGACTAATCTCAAATGGATTTGGGAAGTTTCAGATGGATAATATGAAAGCCTTAAAAATTGAGTCATATTTTCAATGCATCTTGATTTCTGAAAATGAGGGATTGCGAAAACCAGATAAAGAAATTTTTCTAAGAGGTCTATCTTTGCTAGAGGTTCCTGCAAATGAATGCATGTTTGTTGGTGACCATCCTATCAATGATATTGAAGCTGCTAACAAAGTAGGAATGAAAACTATATGGAAGAAAAATAATCAATTTACACAAGCTCCTAAAGCTGACTATGAGATTGAAGATCTAATAGAAATAGTAGAAATTCTTGAAAAAGAAGGAGACAG
>DASQMK010000736.1:0-10415 GCA_035645575.1 Metabacillus sp. | reverse complement strand
ATCATTATTATTAAAAATAGTGGAGCCAACTAAATTTCCCTTTTATCATTTAGTAATGACGAAAGGATTAAGTAAAGATGAGATCGAAGAAACATTGATGATTTGTGAGGAGATTTCCAGGTTACATGAAGATCAAAAAGCGCAAGGATTAGTGATCTTTACAGATCTCCTTACGCGATTTGCTGGCCAATTAAACCCAAAGCTAGAATTACATGAAACGATCCAAGCATTACATAGACAAAACTTATATAGCTCCTTAATGAATGACTTCTTAGATCTAATGTAATGTTCATTCGTTCATTAAGGTGATGAAATGAGTTGTTCAGACTTTGACTCTTTATCTTGATCATTTTTGAAAGCATCCTCAATGTTATGGAATGATTGCTCAAAAATTTCCATAAAGTCTTCACCGTAAATATTACGAATAATACACATCATTTCCATCATTTCAGGAAATTTACCATAAAGATTTTGGAGTGGTAAAGCCCCTTTTAAGACAGAGTTTCTGTCTGGACTAAAGTCTTCTAAAAGTTTTGCAAGTACTTCTTCGCCTTGTTTTGTTAACTTAATATATGTGTTTCGCTTGTCATTTGCTTTTTTCGAGAACTCGAGATATCCTCTTTCCTCAAGTTTCTTTGAAAAGTTGAAAGCAGTAGAAACATGCATGACTCCGAATTTAGCAATCTCTGAAATGGATGCACCATTTAGATGATCAGCAATCCACAGAATATGATGCTCATTAATATTTAAATCGTAAGGCTTGATCCACTGCTGCCAATCCTTTTCAATGGTTTTCCACAATGCTTTACTCAGCTGCGCAACACGTTGACTAAATAACAAGGCTTCTTTTACTGTATATTCCCTTTCATTATGTTTCATCAGCAGTCACCCCTGATCTTCCCATTTATTATTCTCTATTATGCCAATAAAATAAAGATTAATAAAGATATAAATTTACGAAATTTTTAAAAATTTTTGTGAACCCTTTAGTATCAACAGTTTGAGCAATAAAAAAAGTGTGAAGACATAGCTTGTCTATCACACTTTTTTATTTCATCCAAAAATAATTCAACCTAAATGCTAGTTTAATGTTTTTTCAAGTTGTTTAATTCTGTTATCGATTTCTTCAATTTCTTTCATAATGTTTTCTTTATGTGGTTCAGTTTCTTGTTGATATTGTTTAATAGACTTCATTAGGTCAGAAGATACCTCTTTTACAACTTCAGAGCTTTCTTTTGCCGTTTGAACTAATTGCCCTTTTAGCGCTATACTTTCTTTTTTTAACTGATTCACAAGATCTTCAATTTGCTTGCGATTAAGATTCATTTGACTACGGATCTCTTTTCCTGATGAAGGGGTAGAGAGTAATGTGGCGACACCACCTATTACGCCTCCAACAAGTAATCCCACTAACAACGATTTATTATTTGACAATCTGCATCCCTCCATAAATATGTATGATGAATTGTGACCTACCTTCTTATCAACATACCCAAAGATGTCTTCAATAAACATTATACATACATATATAAAAGTTAGCATACCTATTTATTAAGTCGATTATAAGTTCCTGTTCTTCATGGACATGTTCTTATATATTAGAGTGTTAAAAAGATAAAAACGGTTAAGGACCGGGAAAATCCTTGGATATGGATGTATGAAGGCCAAAATTTCTCGAAACTGCTGGGGAAAAGTCTTTCATAAGAGGAATGAGGGATAAAACCGAAGGAAGAGTCCTGAGAAAAGTCCTTCATAAAGGAATGAAGGCAAAAACTGAGGGCAGTGACCTGGGAAAAGTCCTTCATAGTGGAATGAGGGCCAAAACTGAAGGCGGGGGCCAGGGAAAAGTCCTTCATAAGAGGAATGAGGGCCAAAACTGAAGGCGGGGGCCTGAGAAAAGTCCTTCATAAAAGACGAAGGGCAGTTTCCAAAAAAAGAGCCCAAGAAAAAGGTTATAAATATAAGGGGGGATGAGGTTGGCAGGTGTCATCTTTTTATTTTTCGTTATTAGTTTATTACTCTTTATAGGTGCTTTCCATTATTTTAAGCTTCTTCAGCAATCAGCATCTTATCCACCTAAAAAAATAGTCAAACAAAAGATAGCAGTACTTGCTAGCGGGGGAGTAACGATGCTTCTAATTGGATTTATTTTATTGCTTTTTAGCTAATACTCCAAATTGGAAAATTGAGCTTGTCACATAGTTGCATCCAAAATTTTATGTTTTTTCCGATAGCACAAAAAAGCAAGAAAGAGGATGAATTTAGATAACATCCTCTTTCTTGCTTATTAATGTCTTAAGCGACTGTAATAATTCTTGAGCGTTTGAAAATAGCTTGAACAATTGGAAGGATAATAATCATCGCAGCGCCGTTAAATAATGTAGCAGGTAATACAACTGTTAAGAATAATGTTGTAAATGCTGCTCCGCCAGGTAGGCCGACAATTAATAAAGCGGCAGCTAGGAAGACTGTTCCTGATACAATTGTACCAATCACTGTGAGTACTGTAGCTGTTGCAACCTTTTGTGCAATTTTCTTAACTGCTAAGACTAGACCGTAAAATACGAATGCTGTAACCACTTTGTCGATGACATTTGGAATGAAACCGCCTGGGAATGCTGATGTTAATGCAGATAAAAATCCAGTCACAACACCTAGGAGTGCGACATTTTTAATAGCAGGAAACATAATAATTCCGATAAACATCATCGTTAACATCATGTCAGGCTTCATACCACCAAAAAATGGAGGCATCACCATACTTAATACAGCCCCAATTGCAGCAAATAAAGATAAAATAACTAATACTCTTGTGTTCATTTCCTCATCTCTCCTCTTCTAATCTCCTAAAATCTTCTCTCCAATAGTGAACTCATTTCCTATTGCGAAAGAACTTATTTAATATTATAGCAACATTTATCAATGTCGTACAGAGAATTTACCCTGTCAAAAAATAGATGGAACTAACAGCATGAAAAAGAAAAGGACCCTGAAAAAAATCCTTTTCTTTTAACATAATTAGCTATTTTGATTTTTGAATTCAGTCATGAAATTAGCAAGTGCAACACATGCTTCTTTTGGTACAGCATTGTAAGTAGAAGCTCTGCAGCCGCCTACAGATCTATGACCAGCAAGGCCGATAAATTGACGTTCTTTTGCCTCTTGAAGGAATTTCTTCGTTAGCTCATCACTCGGTAGAGTGAAGGTAATATTCATTAATGAGCGACTATCTTCTGTTGCATGTGGTTTATAAAAACCATCACTATTATCAATAGCAGAATAGATGTATCCTGCTTTTTCTTCATTGATTTTTTGAATGTTTTTTACTCCGCCTTGTTCTTTAACCCATTCTAAAACAAGAGATAGCATATAAATCGCAAAGGTAGGTGGTGTGTTGAATAAAGAATTATTTTTAACATGAGTTCGGTAGTTTAAGATTGTCGGAACATCTTCTTTTGCAGATTCTAAAAATTCTTTTTTAATAATAACAACTGTAACACCAGAAGGACCCAGGTTTTTCTGAGCTCCTGCATAGATTAATGAAAATTTCTCAACATCAATTTCCTTACATAAAATATCACTAGACATGTCAGCGATTAATGGAATAGGGCTCTCTGGATAATCCCTCCATTGAGTTCCGAAAATCGTATTATTTGATGTGATGTGAAGGTAAGCACTATCTTTTACTTCATCCAATGAATAATCAGTTGGAATATGTGTGTAATTGTCTTCTTTACTTGAAGCTAAAATTCTTGTTTCACCGAAAAACTTCGCTTCTTTTAGTGCTTTATCAGACCAAGCACCTGACATAATAAAGTGAGCTGTTTGTCCTTCTTTTAAGAAGTTCATTGGAATCATTGAGAATTGAAGGCTTGCCCCACCTTGTAAAAATAGTACTTCATAGTTGTCTGGAATACCTAAAAGTTCTCTAAGTAATGAGTTTGCACGATTGTGAACTTCTTCGTAATCTTTACTACGATGGCTAAGCTCCATAACAGACATGCCTGTATTTTGGAAATTTACTAATTCTTTTTGTGCACGTTCAAGCACTTGTAATGGAATTGCTGCTGGTCCTGCATTAAAATTATAAGCTCTCATGAATTGCCCTCCTCGATTAGAACGTAAAATAATACTCATATCCTATCATGAATAGAGAAGGAAATGTAGACTGAAAATTTTCATCTTTGTGAAAGTTAAAGGTGGAAAACGGTTACATGTATAGTGGTATAAAAAAACCGCATTAAGCGGCTAAACAATTAAGATATTCCGTTGTGAATTTTTGAAGCAATTTCCTGGAGTTCTTCTGGAGTATATTCTTCTGCATGTGATTTCCATACAGCACCAAAACCATCACCTTTACCGTATCTTGGGATGATATGCATATGGTAATGGAACACAGATTGCCCAGCTTTTTCACCATTATTATTAAGAAGGTTTAACCCTATAGGTTGAAATTGTTCTTTAATTGAATTAGCAATTTTAGGGACAACCTCAAATAGTTTTCCGGCAATTTCCGGTGTAAGTTCAAAGATATTTTCTTTATGTACTTTTGGAACAACAAGAGTGTGCCCTTTTGTTACTTGGCTAATATCTAGAAATGCTACAACATGTTCATTTTCAAACACCTTTGCACTTGGAATTTCTCCATTAACAATTTTGCAAAAAATGCAGTCACTCATTACGTCACACTTCCTTCAATTTAAAATTTAATGTTCAACATGATTCAACATCATTTGTAAAGCAAGTATGTTATGTTTAACTATCAGAAATCATATGTATGAACAGCTATATTTTACCATAAGCACATTAAGATGAAAAAGAACAGAGTGAAACGATTGTTCACTCTGTTCCTGAAGAAGGGAAAAGAAAACTCATTATACGGGAAAATTATCTTTGATAAACACCTCATTTAACATTTAATTTTAAATGTCATCTGATGTGAAATCGCCATTGTTCAATACAACCATCCCCTTGTTAAGTGTTAAACGACCTAACATATTAGAGTGATTACTGTATTTTGACAAACACCTCATTTACAAAATGATGTTACATTCGAGCGTCTATTTCAAAAAAATAGCGGCCCGTAAACACCTCATTTCGTTAGTGTTTTATCTTCAATGGTTTCAAAACAATAAATTGTCTTTGACAAACACCTCATTTAACATTTTATTTAAATGCTACTGAATGTGTTATAACCATTGTTCAATACAACCATCCCCTTGTTAGTTGTTTACTTAACATTAACAAAAAGAGATATTGTCTTTGATAAACACCTCATTTACAAAATGATGTTAGTACCGAGCGTCTAATTCAAATGAATAGCGGCCCGTAAACACCTCATCTCGTAAGTTGTTTATAAAGCAATGGTTCATTAATTTTATCCCTTGAGTTAAAAGATATTGTCTGGAACAAACACCTCATTTTAAGGTTTCGTTTTTTGACAAAGATCCCTTCCTCACTCATTAAGATGTCCTAACTCGTAGGATATATGCAAAAAAATCGTCTTATAAATGGGCATGTGTTTTTGATTTTTGGTACTATTAAAAGAAAAAGGAGATCCACAAACATGGCGTTATTAAAAGTAGAAAATTTGACAGGTGGTTATACCCGTAATCCTGTTTTAAAGGATATTTCTTTTGAGGTTGAAAAAGGTCATATTGTTGGATTAATTGGACTAAATGGAGCCGGAAAAAGTACAACAATTAAACATATTATCGGCACGATGGAGGCTCATAAAGGACAAGTTTCCATTAATGGAAATACATTTGCACTGGACTCAACTGCTTATCGTTCTCAATTTAGTTTTATCCCGGAAACACCGATTTTATATGATGAATTAACTCTTCATGAACATCTTGAGTTAACCGCAATGGCATATGGATTAGATAAAGAAACATTTCAAAAGCGGCTTCAGCCTTTATTAAAGGAGTTTAGAATGGAAAAGCGTCTTAAGTGGTTTCCGGCACATTTTTCTAAAGGAATGAAGCAGAAGGTCATGATTATGTGCGCTTTTTTAATCGAACCTGAATTGTACATTATTGATGAACCGTTTGTTGGATTGGATCCATTAGCTATAAACTCTTTACTTGAGCTGATGGATAAAGCAAAAAAACAAGGATCAGGTATTTTAATGTCAACACATATTCTAGCAACTGCCGAACGTTATTGTGATTCATTTGTTATTTTACATAATGGAAAAATACGTGCAAAGGGAACATTGCTTCAGTTAAGAGAGCAATTTGGAATGAAGGACGCTACATTAGACGATCTTTATATTCAATTAACAAAGGAAGATCAAGATGAAGAACGTTAACGAAATTTGGCAAACAAGACTTCATCAGCATATAAATGAAACACGGTCATATTTGAAATATATGTTAAATGATCATCTGCTTTTTGTGTTTATCTTTCTAGCTGCAGGCGGTGCTTTAACATACCAAAAATGGCTTGAAACATTATCACCGGATTTTCCGGCTGTTTTGTTTATGACCGTTACCTTTGCATTTATCATGGTTACCTCAAGTGTTCGAACATTATTAAAAGAAGCAGACATTGTCTTTCTTCTTCCGATGGAATACAGACTTAAAGAGTATTTTCAAAAAGCCTTTACCTATAGCTTTATTTCTCAAAGCTTTTTCGTTGTTGTCCCACTAATTCTCTTTACACCGCTATATTTTAGAGCGACAGATGCAAATGGACGTATTTTACTTATCAGCCTGCTTTTATTACTATTGGTGAAATTTTGGAACCTAAGGATGAGTTGGAGATTAGGCTTTTATACAGAAGCATCTGCAAAATGGGGAGATTTACTTGTTCGTTTGGCCTTAAATATGTGTGTGATCTTTTTTATCTTTTCTCAACAATATGTTTTTGTGCTTATCTTATTGGTCATTATGGCTGGATATGATGCTTATTTCTCAAGTACAGTGAAGAAAAAAGCGTTAAAATGGGAGCAATTAATTACGAGAGAAGAAGAAAAAAGACAATCCTTTTACAAGTTAGCGAACTTGTTTACAGATGTACCTAAGCTAAAGAAACAAGCTAAGCGCCGTGCTTATTTGGATCCTGTTGTTAACTGGGTTAAATACAGTCAGGAAAATGTGTATGAATATCTATTTCTTCGCGCGTTCATTCGTTCCGGGGATTATTTTGGAATCGTTGTAAGGCTCACAATTATTGGTTGTGTGATTTTATCCTTTATGAATAACGAGCTTATTGGAAATCTTGCTGTATCATTACTATTTGTATTCCTAACAGGTATACAAATTATGAGCTTATATAAACATTTTGAATTACTAGAGCTGACAAATCTTTATCCGAATGCTGAAAAGAGAAAGTTAAGCAGCTTTTTGAAGGTCATCTTTAACGTCCTGCTCATTCAAGGTGTGGTTTATTCACTTATTACATTAAGATTATCGAACCTGATTTTATTTGTAGAAGTACTTATTGCCACAGCATTATTTGTTTACCTTTTTGTTTATGGTTATATGCAAGGTCGAATGAAGAAAAAGGAAAAGGATGTATTTTCATGAGTTATGAACAAAAAGCCGCTGAGGAAGCGAAATTATGGAAACAAAAGCTGTTAAGAAAGCCATCCTTTATAGAACGATCATCAAAGAAAGCACAAAGTAAAATCAATCATTTTATCCCTGAAAAAGTACATGTGACAGTAACTGAAGGGATAAAAAAAATGGTAGAAGCCACTTTAATTGGGTCAAATATGACAACTTTCCCCAAAAAAGTAGGGAATCTTACTTTTGAAGAAAGGGAACAACTAGTAAGAAAGTCAATCGATGTGTACAAAAAAACGGCTGCAGTTGAAGGAGCATCAACTGGTGCAGGCGGTATTTTATTAGGATTAGCGGATTTTCCATTATTTTTAAGTATTAAGATGAAGTTCCTTTTTGAAGTGGCAAGCCATTATGGATACAGTACCAAGGAATATGAAGAGCGATTGTTTTTATTGTATGTGTTTCAATTGGCATTCTCTAGTGAAAAGCATAGGGAGGAGGTTTTGGATACAATTGAGAATTGGGAAAATAGAAAAGAAGTGATCAAAGATTTGGATTGGCGAATCTTCCAGCAAGAATACCGGGATTATATTGATTTAGTTAAACTAATGCAAATCATTCCCGGCATAGGTGCCGTTGTTGGTGGAGTCGCAAACTACCATCTCGTTCAGCAGCTAGGGGAATGTGCAATAAATTGTTATCGATTAAGGATTTTTTCACCACATCAATAGGGGCAGTCTACTAAGACTGCCCCTATTTCCTATTAAATGGAATCAGTTAAAGAAGACGGCTCCTTCTTTTGATTTAATTGATACTGAACCGTAGCGGCACAAAGTGTTTTGGCTGCAATGAGTAGAGCTTTTTCATCAATATCGAATTTAGGATGATGATGAGGGTAGGCATCTTCTGTATGAAATGGTCGCGCACCCGTAAAGAAAAACGTACCCTTTACATGTTGTAAATAATAGGAAAAATCCTCTCCGCCCATTTGTAAAGGACTTTCCTCTACTTCATGAACACCTGGAATTTCTTTTGCAACATTCTTTAAGAAATGTGTTTCTTCTCCATGATTCACAACCGCAGGATAGCCTCTAAAAAAATCATATTCATAATCAGCATCATTCATTAAGCAGGTCCCTTTTACCACTTTTTCAATTTCATCTTCAATTTGTGCTCTTACTTCCTCATCAAAGGACCTTGCTGTTCCAATAAGAGTAGCTGAATTGGCAATGATATTAAATGCATTCTCTGCTACAAATGAGCCAACAGTGACAACAGCCGAATGAACAGGATCAACTTTTCGACTAACAATTTGTTGGAGACTTGTGACAACCTGAGACCCTATTAGGATAGCATCCTTTGTTTTATGAGGCTGTGCACCGTGGCCGCCTTTTCCAAGGATATTAATTTCAAAGCGATCTGCTGCTGCCATGAAAGGCCCAACTCGATATTGGATTTTCCCGACAGGTTCTGTTGCCCATAAATGTGTTCCAAAAATAACGTCCACACCATCCAAGCAACCATCTTGAATCATTGATAGAGCTCCGCCTGGGGCATATTCCTCTGCATGCTGGTGAATCAGCACAATATTCCCATTAAGCTGCTCTCGGTTTTGAAAAAGAATTTTAGCTAATACTAGCAAAGTAGCTGTATGTCCGTCATGACCACATGCGTGCATAACACCTGGTACAGTTGATTTGTATTCAACACCTTTTTCATCTTGAATAGGGAGTGCATCAAAATCAGCACGCAATGCAACTGTTGGACCAGGAAAGCCTCCTTTTATTGTCGCAACAACGCCATTTCCCCCCACATTTTCTCTGACATCAATTCCAAGTTTCTTATAATAATCAGAAATATACTTAGCTGTCTTAACCTCTTGGAAAGAGACTTCAGGATGCATATGTAAATACCGACGGATGTTGACCATTTCAGTGAAATGCTGATCGAGCTGGTTGAAGAGATGATCAAGCATTTGAACCATTCCTCCTTTGGATTCGTTTTTCTAATGAAATCTAATATAGAATCATATGTCCTTAATATGAAAGGTATTAAAATAGCAAAGGATAATTTATAATTAGCTAGATTGTATTGAAAAATGTTGGATATGACAAGATAATTGTTTGAGAAGGGGGAATATTGTGAAAATAAAATACATATCAAGTTTATTAGCTTTGGCCTTTATCGTATTAATTCTTCTTATAAAATGGAACGTCGTAAAAGATGTCGATACCAAAATAGGAGACAATATATATCAAATCCATGATCATGTCGTTTCTACGATTATATCAGGTATTGGAACGCTTGGCTCAACTATTGGGATCATTTCTATCCTTTTTCTTTTCATGTTTATTTTCGCATGGCTTGAAAAAGGTTTTATTTCCGCGGGTGTTCTATTTATCACGGTTCTTTTGGGTAACATCGGAAATAAGGTGTTGAAAGCACTTGTGGCAAGAGAAAGACCAGCATTTCCACAATATATAGAAGATGGCTATAGTTTTCCAAGTGGTCATGTCATGGTAGGAGTCCTTCTCTTTGGTATGATCGCATACAATTTGATGAAAAGAACAAGTCAAAAGAGCATAAAACAAACGATTTTCTATGTAACTAGCGTTCTTATTTTACTTATCGGTTTTAGTAGACTCCTTGAAGGAGAACATTTCCTCACAGATGTGATTGGTGGAATCCTTGTAGGGAGTATTATGCTAATGGGGATGATCAAGCTTGATAAGTATGTACATCAAATCCTGAAAAACAGAAAAGTTAAGAAGGACGTTGCCCTGTAACGTAAAACTTAATACTTTTTGATTAACAGTCCAAATATTATAAAATTTGGGCTGTTTTTATGTTTACTGTTAAGGGACAAATTGGATGGGAAAAGAGAGTGGAATGTCCGTAATAAAG
>DASQMK010000735.1:0-8068 GCA_035645575.1 Metabacillus sp. | reverse complement strand
TGGAATATTTTAGCGATTACGTTTACGAATAAGGCAGCACGCGAGATGAGAGAGAGGATTCAAGGAATTCTAGGTTCCGGTGGAGATGATATTTGGATTTCTACTTTTCACTCGATGTGTGTAAGAATTTTACGACGAGATAGTGACAGAATGGGAATAAACCGTAACTTTTCCATTCTTGATACGACAGATCAATTGTCAGTCATAAAATCAGTTTTAAAAGAAAAAAATCTTGATCCTAAAAAGTATGACCCAAGAAGTATACTAGGACCTATTAGTAGTGCTAAAAATGAACTAATAACACCAGAAGAATTTGATAATCAAGCAGGAAGCCATTACGAGCAAATTGTAAGTGATATTTACAAGGATTATCAAAAGAAACTCCGAAAAAACCAGTCACTTGACTTCGATGATCTTATAATGACAACCATTCAATTATTTCAACGTGTTCCTGAAGTGCTAGAGTCATACCAGCGGAAATTCCAGTATATACATGTTGATGAGTATCAAGATACGAACCGAGCACAGTATATGCTTGTAAAGCTTTTAGCTGCAAGGTTTCAAAACTTATGTGTGGTAGGGGACTCTGATCAATCGATCTACCGTTGGCGTGGTGCAGATATTGCCAACATTTTATCCTTTGAAAAAGATTATCCTCAAGCTAATGTGATTTTATTAGAACAAAACTATCGTTCAACAAAGCTTATATTAGAAGCTGCGAACGAAGTCATTAAACAAAATTCGAATCGTAAACCGAAGAAGCTTTGGACCGATAATCCGCAAGGAGCAAAAATTACGTACTACCGTGCTGATAGTGAGGCAGCAGAAGGACAATTTGTTGCAGGGAAAATAAAGCAGCTAGTTGATTCGGGACAAAGGAAGCTTTCTGATATTGCCATTCTTTATCGTACAAATGCACAATCTCGTATTATTGAGGAAGTTTTGTTAAAGTCGAATTTGAATTATACAATTGTTGGAGGCATTAAGTTCTACGACCGAAAAGAGATTAAGGATTTACTAGCTTACCTTCGTTTAATCGCTAATCCTAATGACGATATTAGTTTAGCACGTATTATTAATGTACCAAAACGTGGAGTTGGCTCAACATCTTTCGATAAGATTGCGAACTACGCGATTGATAATGACTTATCTTTATTCCAAGCTCTTGATGAAATTGAGCAAATTGGGGTAAGTGCTAGAGTCGTTAATGCAATAGTAGAGTTTCGTGAATTAATTCGAAACCTGGGGAATATGCAAGACTACCTTTCTGTTACAGAGCTCGCAGAAGAGATCATCGAAAAATCGGGGTATAGAGATATGCTAAAGCAAGAAAAAACGCTTGAAGCTCAAAGTCGTTTAGAAAATATCGACGAGTTTCTATCTGTTACCCAAACCTTTGAGAAACAAAATGAAGATAAAAGCCTTGTTGCCTTTTTAACTGACTTAGCTCTAGTATCTGATATAGATAAGCTTGATGAAGATGAACAAGAACAAAGTGATGCTCTCGTTTTAATGACGTTACACTCTGCAAAAGGACTAGAGTTCCCAGTTGTCTTTTTAATAGGACTTGAGGAAGGGGTTTTCCCACATAGTCGTTCCTTAATGGAAGAGGATGAGATGGAGGAAGAACGTCGTCTAGCATATGTAGGTATTACAAGGGCTGAGCAAGAGCTATATCTAACAAATGCTCAAATGCGTACATTATTTGGTAGGACGAGCATGAATCCAGAATCACGATTTATCTCAGAAATTCCAAGTGAGTTAATTGAGAACTTAAATGAACAAGCTGAAAAAGCTGCTCCATCATTTAGTGCTGCCCGCAGACAGGAGAAGCGCCCCCCAGTATCAAGACCTGTTGTCACGACAACCCCCACTGGTGGAGATGAGGTTTCTTGGGCAGTTGGAGACAAAGCCGAACATAAAAAATGGGGAATTGGTACGGTTGTGAGTGTAAAAGGAACAGGAGAAGGAAAGGAATTGGATATTGCGTTTCCTAGTCCGGTCGGGATTAAACGTCTCCTTGCTAAATTTGCTCCTATAAATCGTGTAAACTAAAGTTACGGGTAGAAAGGATTGGACATCTGAATGGATAAACAATCAGCAACAAAGCGAGTTCAAGAGCTTCATGAGTTATTAAACACTTACAACTATGAATATCATGTTTTAGATAAACCGAGTGTTCCTGATTCTGAATATGATCGAATCATGCAAGAACTTCTAAAGCTTGAAGAAGAGTTCCCTGAAATGAAAACACAAGACTCTCCGACCCAAAGGGTTGGAGGTGTTGTGTTAGAAGCCTTTCAAAAGGTTGTTCATCGTACACCTATGTTAAGTTTGGGGAATGCATTTAATGAACAAGACTTGCGGGATTTTGATCGGAGAGTCAAACAAGCGGTTGGAGATGATGTACAGTATGTTGTTGAATTAAAGATAGATGGATTGGCTGTTTCACTTCGCTATGAGAATGGCTATTTCGTTCAAGGTGCGACACGTGGAGATGGAACCACGGGTGAAGATATTACGGAAAATTTAAAAACCATTCGCTCGATACCGCTAAAGCTTAAATCGGATGTGTCTTTTGAGGTGCGCGGTGAAGTATTTATGCCGAAAAAATCTTTTGAAAAATTAAATGAGCTCCGATTAGCTGCTGAGGAAGAGCCATTTGCAAATCCACGAAATGCTGCGGCAGGTTCAATTAGACAACTGGATCCTAAGATTGCTTCAAGGCGAAATCTCGATATCTTCGTGTATAGTATCGCTGATCTAGGCGGAACTGGAATTCAAAGACATAGTAAAGCACTTGACTTTCTCGAAAAAGAAGGCTTTAAAACAAATAAGGAACGTAGAAAATGTGAAGACATTGATGAAGTGATTACTCTGATCGAAAATCTACAAGAAAAACGTGTAACACTGCCATATGATATTGATGGAATTGTCATTAAAGTAGATTCCTTAGATCAACAGGAAGAGCTAGGATTCACTGCAAAAAGTCCCCGTTGGGCTGTTGCATATAAGTTTCCAGCTGAGGAAGTTATGACGAAGTTACTTGATATCGAACTAAGTGTTGGAAGAACAGGTGTTATTACACCAACTGCTATTTTAGAACCAGTAAGAGTTGCTGGTACAACCGTTCAACGTGCATCTCTACATAATGAAGATTTGATTAGAGAAAAAGATATTAAAATCGGTGACACAGTTGTAGTCAAAAAAGCTGGTGACATCATTCCAGAGGTTGTAAATGTTCTAGTGGAACACCGCACAGGCGAGGAAAAGGAATTTACAATGCCGACACATTGCCCAGCCTGTGAAAGTGAGCTTGTTAGAATTGAGGGAGAAGTTGCACTTCGATGTATCAATCCTCAATGTCCTGCTCAAATCCAAGAAGGCCTTATTCACTTTGTTTCTAGAAATGCGATGAATATTGATGGTCTTGGAGAAAGAGTCGTTTCTCAATTATTTCATGCTGGATTAATTAAAGATGTGGCAGATTTATATCGATTAACAAGAGAGCAGCTATTGCAGCTTGAAAGAATGGGTGAAAAATCTACGGATAACCTTTTACAAGCCATTGAGCAATCTAAGGAAAACTCGCTTGAAAGACTTCTTTTCGGCTTAGGGATTCGGCATGTAGGTGCAAAAGCGGCTAAAACATTGGCTCAACAATTTGAAACCATCGAAAAGCTCCAGCAAACTTCAATGGAAGAGCTAGTAGCCATTAATGAAATCGGTGAAAAAATGGCGGATGCGATTACGACATATTTCCAAAACCCGGATGTCCAGCACCTTATAACAGAATTACAAGCACTAGGTGTTAACACAACCTATAAAGGTCCGAAGCTAGTTAAAGCAGAAGATAGTGATTCTTATTTTGCTGGCAAAACGATTGTGTTAACAGGGAAGCTAGAGCAATTGTCAAGAAATGAAGCGAAAGAAGGCATTGAATCTCTTGGTGGAAAAGTTACTGGAAGTGTTAGCAAAAGCACTGATCTTGTCATAGCTGGTGATGCTGCAGGAAGTAAGTTAAAAAAAGCAGAAGAGTTAAATATCGAAGTGTGGAATGAAGCCCAATTGATACAAGAATTAAACAAATAATCGTCAAAACCAGTCCTAGCGAAATTGGATAAAATAAGAGGTGTGGACTTACATTGAAAAAGAAACTAGTTATGGTGCTAACAGGGTTGTTATTGTTAACAGCTTGTGCACCAAATTTCGGAGAGCAAGAGGAAATCGTTCAGGAAACCGAGGATGAATCAAAAGAAACAGCGATTATTCCAAAGTACAATATTTCAGATTCATATTACAAAATGATCTTACCATTCAAGCAAGGAGAAGCAAGAGGTTTAGTTTCTCAACAATTAAATACTCGACTGGATATTGATGAATTTGAAACAGGATTAATGAGAGTTGCTCAGGATACATTTTCACCAGAAGATGATTACCTATACCAAGAAGGCCAATATTTAAAAGGTGACGTAATTACAAGTTGGTTAAGAAGAAAACTAACAGGGGAAGCCCTTGAACAAGCAAAAGCTGAAGCAAAGGAAAATGGTGAGGAGTTTGTTGATTTAGGCTTAAACCCCGCTCTATCTGGTGAAGGTGGATTAGAAAAGCAAAATGCAGAAAACCCGATTTACTTAGCCCATATGCTTGAGCATAACTATTTAGTACGTGAAGGTGACACAGTTGAGCTTGGTGGGGTTGTTATAGGGTTAGCCATGAATTCTGTCCACTATTTTAATCAAGAGGATGGATACGCTAGAGAGCATAAAATTAGTAGAAGTGAAATCTTAGAAAAGGGAAAAGAAATTGCACAAGAAGTTACGAATCGCCTTAGAAATACAAATGGTTTAGAAAATGTCCCGATTGTTATTGCCATATACGAACAAGAAAAGAAGTCTTCTATTGTACCTGGTAATTTTATTGCTAAAACGACGGTAAAGCAAGGAACGAACACCTTAGGAAAATGGGAAGAAATCAATGAGGATTATTACTTCTTTCCATCACCAGAAGCAACAAATGACTACAGAGACGATGCTCAAATGTTTAATCGCTTTAAGCAGGATATCGAAGAGTTTTTCCCCAATTACACAGGGGTTATAGGAAAGGCTTTCTATAAAAATGATGAGCTAAACTATTTAGACATTGAGATTCCTATGCAGTTTTATGGGAAAGCAGAGGTTGTGGCATTTACTCAATTTGTTGCAGGGAAAGTGATGGAATACTTCCCGAGCTATATGACACTCGAGGTTAATATTATGTCAACATCAGGCCAGGAAGCACTTGTATTAAAAGAGCCTAACCAAGAACAGCCAACGGTTCATATTTATAAATAATGAAAAAAGCTTGGATGGAAAATTAAAGGGTACCATGATAAATAAAGAAAATGACGTGTATCAATTTACACGTCATTTCTTATGTCATTTATTAAGAATGCACTCGAAAACGGGACCCTTTAATGGAAAATCCAAGCTTTTTTCATTATAGAAGTTAAAAGTACTTCCTTCTTATAATTAAAGTTAAATAGAGACTATTAAAATTATCCTTCCGTTTATCTGATAACTCATTTTACCCATTCCAATACAGACGATCATTTTGCGTGTGCTCATAATTAGGGATTTCATCCTCGATGGGATCCTCTAACGGTTTGGTTTCATTCTGTTGCGGTTTGAGGTGAGTATGACTTATTTTCTCAGTTGAACCATTGGTTGTTAAAGCATTAATTAATTGAGAAGTGAGATCATTTCTTTTTTCATATGCATTTAAAAAGGCAACGAGAGCAATAATGATTCCTCCGCCTATTAAAGCCATTAAATAAGGTCCGAGCGAACTAACCATTTGAAGTATCATGAATTGAACAGAACCACCATACATTTCTCTTTCTGTTTCAACAGCTTTAAACGTCAAAGAAATATGGTTTATCAGTCCAACTGTACCTAGGAGTATTAATACCCCACCAAAACCGATTAGGAATTTCTTCATTTTACCACTCCTGACAAGATGATCTTGTCCAATTTTACCATATATCTAGAAATGCCTCCAGAAAATAGAAACAGCATTCAGCAATTCAGACAAGTGGATGGAGAAAAATAAAATATTATATCATGAAATTCTATACCCTGGAAGACAAAAATCTTCAAAATGCATGCGTAAAAACACGATTATTGCGAACTTAATTTTATAAATTTTTATGAATAGATATAATCTATAATAGGATATGTTGCCTATATGATGCGTTTATGTGTATAAATATTCATATAGCGGGTTATATTAAAAACAGAAAATTGTTCGCTTTGTCAAATTGTGTTACGATGTTATAAGAGTTCTGCCTATTGTCATCCTAGTAAACTATTTATATCATTCATCATGAAATTGCATAAACTTGCATAAGGATTTGGTGATAGCTAATTTAGGAGGTGAAGCAATCGTGGAACATGCATTAACAGGAGCAACATGGTTTTGGTTATTCGTACCAATGTTATCTTTAGTAGTAATATCAATTATTACAGTATTCACAGAGAGGAGTGACTAATTAATGGATACAGGCGTATTAATAACTTTTATAATTTATTTAGTGGGTATGTTAGGTATTGGTGTAGCTGCATATAAAATGACAAGCAATCTTTCAGATTATGTTTTAGGTGGTAGACGATTAGGACCTGGTGTGGCAGCTTTAAGTGCCGGTGCCTCAGATATGAGTAGTTGGCTATTATTAGGATTACCTGGTGCTGTCTATGCTGCAGGTGGTATGAACCAAATCTGGTTAGCAGTTGGTTTAGCGGTAGGGGCGTATCTAAACTGGCAATTCGTTGCAAAGCGTTTACGTAGTTATACAGAAGTAGCAAATGACTCAATTACAATTCCGGATTTCTTTGAGAATCGTTTTAAAGATGGATCAAAGCTTTTACGTGTTATTTCAGCATTGGTTATCTTAGTGTTCTTTACGTTCTATACTTCATCAGGTATGGTTGGTGGAGCAAAGCTTTTTGAAGCTTCATTTGGCTTATCTTACACACAAGCACTTTGGATTGGTGCATTTGTCATCATTTCTTACACATTCCTTGGAGGTTTCTTAGCCGTAAGTTGGACTGACTTTATTCAAGGAATTTTAATGTTCTTAGCATTGATTATTGTACCAGTTGTTGCAATAAATAAGCTTGGTGGTTGGGATGAAACTGTAAATGCAGTTGGAGAAATTGATCCAATCTACCTTGATGCATTTTCAGGTATGTCAACATTAGCGATTATCTCACTATTAGCATGGGGATTAGGTTACTTTGGTCAACCTCATATCCTTACACGTTTTATGGCATTACGTTCGAAAAAAGATGTTCCTAAAGCTCGTATGATCGGGACAATTTGGATGATCTTTGCATTATTTGGAGCTATCTTTACTGGTTTTGCAGGTATCTCATATTTTGCAGATAACCCACTTCCAGATGGAGAACAGGTTTTCATCTTGTTTACACAAGTATTATTTGACCCATGGGTATCAGGTATTTTATTAGCTGCTATTTTAGCTGCTATTATGAGTACAATTGATTCACAGCTTTTAGTATCTTCAAGTGCTGTTGCAGAGGATTTCTATAAAGCTATTTTAAGAAAAGATGCTTCTGAGAAAGAACTAGTATGGGTAGGTCGTATATCTGTTGTGGCTATTGCGTTGATTGCTATTTTATTAGCCATGAACCCAGAAAGCTCTGTATTAGATCTTGTAAGTTATGCTTGGGCAGGATTTGGCGCTGCATTTGGTCCTGTAATCATTCTCTCCCTTTTCTGGAAACGTATGAATCGTTGGGGAGCATTGGCAGGAATGATCGTAGGAGCAGTTACAGTTGTTGTATGGCAGAAATTAACCGCTGCAGAAATAATTCCATTTAGCCTATATGAAATTGTGCCAGGATTTGTCCTCGCGTGGATTGTTGCTATGGTAGTAAGCTTAGTGACAGAAGCTCCTTCACAAGAAATAGAAGAAGAGTTTGAACAAGCGAAACTATAATAATAGTGGAAGATAGGGAGGACCCCTATCTTCTTTTTTTGTTGCTTAGGAAATTATAAAATGCTTGAACTG
>DASQMK010000734.1:0-19193 GCA_035645575.1 Metabacillus sp. | reverse complement strand
GGCAACATATTTTCCCGAAGAAGCTACTTCTGTAAAACCATACGGGATTGATTCATCACCTTGTTCCGCTACATAGTATTTACCCATCAGCATACTGTATAAGTTTGCACGATCCCCGAGTGACGCGTATCTGCTTACACTCTCTCTTCCCATGTCTATCTCTAAATCTTTCAAATAAAATAATAGAATTTCCTTATTTAATATACTTGAATAGACACTCATACCTTTAAAATCCTGTACGATTGGCGTATTATTTCGCATATCAATCATCCAATCGATTCGAGCAAGGGGATCCTTTTCCTGCTTCTGAATAAGGTGAATGACTTCCCGCTGATCAGCTCCATTATATTCATCACTCATCATAAATTCTTTGGATACTCTAAATTCCGTACCAGTCTTTGTTAGCCGCTTTTCTTGAAAATAATTGGCATTTGTTATACTTGTCAGGATGATAAGAATAGCCATAACTTTTCCTGCGTGTTGATTTTTTGCTAGTACAAGCACAAAAAGGAAAACAAGAATTAAAAGAGCTGCAATAGCCATATAAGCATCTGTTAACTCTTTGAACGTTAATTTCGGATCAAATTGATAAAAAAGGAAATATAGACATATCGCGATACTTATTGCCACGATTAGTTGTTTCACTTTTACCTTTGCAACCATTGGAAGGGCTGCAGCTGTAACTCCACCCGCTGTTAAAGATAAAAAATACTCCCATCGATACTGTGGAGCTGAAAACCCATTAAAAATACTTCCAACCAATGGACTGAAATGCATAATGCTAAGCAAGATTGTAAGAGAAGCAAAAAAACGAAATATCCGGTTTTGATACAATGATATGAACATAAGGCATAAAAGGACAAATGCAGGCAAATAAAGAATCCGGCCATTTAACAATAGATTATCGACAAATTCAAATAATGGCACCGCATCTTCATACGGTGGACGATAATTGTTTAAATATCCGAACACAGCAGGAAAAAAGGAGATCCCACTTATGCAGAATCCAGTGAAAACACTTATTATATACATTTTTATTTGTTTTCTTTTTAACAATTCACCTTCTGTTAACGGAAAAAGCCATCTAAACAAAATATAAAGTCCCACTAAAAGGAAGTTAACATAAGCAAAATAAAAATTATCAAACAAGCTTATTGAGACAGCAAAAAGAAACATTCCCATCCTTGCTTCCCGTATTATTTTTTCGACCCCAATTAAAAGCAGCGGAAGCCAAATCATAGCATCCGCAAAAAACTCCCAGTATGTTACATGTCGAAAATAAATAATACTGGTACTGTATACAACAGCTCCAATAAATGCTGGCCATGCATTTATCTTTAAATAGCGAAAATATATAGTTGATACCATTAAAATGATTGTCAAACGGATGACACTAATGACTAAAATAGCATCTGCCCAATAAAAAATATCCGGTTGACGAATGATACCAAGGCTTTCTAGGATGAATGTTACACCTGCTGTAATAAGGAAAACAATGGAGGTAGAAAAATAATAGCCAAGCTGAGTGTACGTACCCCCACCTAAACCAAAGTCAGGAGAATAAAAGAACTGCCCATTTTTATACTGATTATATAACAACTGTTTAAATGGCTGCATTTGTGACAATCCATCATTGATTCCAGTCATATACCGGCCTTCAAACCATTCTGTTATAAAAAATAAATGACTAAAAAAGGCAATAAGAAAACTTAACACAAAAAGACGGAAAATGGTATATCTTCTTATCGATTGATTGAATTGATTGAGGAATGATAACTTATTTTTTTCTTTTTGCATGATGGTTTTAAAACTCTCCCTGTCAGAATAAACGTTATCGGCAATGTAAATAAAACTGCTGCCATCGGTGCGATGCTGCTACTTATATGGAGCAGTTCGACGAGAAGAAATAGAAAGGCAGCTGTCGCTGTTGTATTAAACAGCTGCGTTAGCGGGAAGCGGAGAAAAGCCCCCCAAGTCGGTTTTACCCTATAGGTGTAGAGTGTATTTAAGAAAAATGAGCCTACTAAGCTGCTAACAAACCCAATTATATGAGCGGTAAAATAATGCCATTCGAATATATGAAGAAATAGCATGTAAACAAGATAATAATGAAGCGTGTTAATTCCGCCAACGATCACAAATTTTATAAACTCACTATGAATGAATGGCATGTTTTTCTCTCACTTCTATTGAAGGATCAATGTTTGTTGTTTGAACTAAATAATGTGGGCGTTTTTTTGTTTCAATGTAAATTCTTCCAATATATTCTCCGATAATGCCCATACACAAGAGTTGAATTCCTCCTAAAAATAGGACAGCTGATATAATCGTAAAGTATCCTGGTACAGCTATTCCCGTTTGAAGAATTTGAACAAGTGATACGGTTATATAAATTAGGGAGAGCAGCAATACAAATGCACCAGTATAAAAACAAGCACGAAGCGGCTTATGATTAAAGGACACGATTCCGTCAATTCCATAGTTTATGAGCTTCGGAAATGACCATTTTGTTTCACCACTCTCTCTCGCTACATTTTCATAAGAAATTGTTTTTTGTTCGAGACCAATCCAGGAATATAACCCTTTTGAAAAACGATTGCCTTCACTTAATGCTAAAAGTGCGTTCACAGCTTTACGACTTAAAAGGCGGAAATCCCCTTCACCGTCAGATAATTGTACGTCGACTGTGTGATTGACAATCCGATAAAAACAGGATGAAAGGAATGAACGGACTCGGGAGTCACCTGTTCGATTTCGTTTTGCGATAACTTGATCATATCCTTCTTCATAACCTTTTAACAGTTGACAGATAATAGAAGGCGGGTGTTGTAAATCCGCATCCATCATAATGATAGCGTCACCCGTAGCATGCTGGAGACCAGCAAGCATTGCGGACTCTTTCCCAAAATTTCTAGTAAACGAAATGTATTTGACTTCTTTAAATTGAAAGGCTAACCGCTGAATGATATCCAACGTTTCATCTGAACTTCCGTCATCAACAAAGATCACCTCATAGCGATAAAAAAGATTGTACATTTCCTTATTAATAGCCTCAAGCACCTTAGGAATATTGCCGGCTTCATTATATGATGGAATGATAAACGAAATCTTTCCTTGATTCATTTTGTCACCCTCCGTTTATTTTTCAAATTGATAAATCATAATTTCAGGATGATTGGTTGTGATATGAATGTTGCTGCTAAGCGCTTTTATCCGTTCTAATGATTCCATTTCATCTATTGTCCATGCTCCAATTTCAATATTGTTAGATATTAGTTTCTCAACTATTTCCTTTGTTAGGAAACTATGATGAAAAGAAAGATGGTTTGCTCCAGTATAAGCTGCTTGTTCAAGAAGCAATGTTGGCATTCCTAAATAGATAAGACCTGTTTGTACATCCGTCTCAAATGCTTTTATTTTTCGTAGGGATTCATGATCAAAAGAAATGATTAATACTTCATCTTGAAGGCTAAACTTTTGGATCAGTTCTACTACCTTTTGTTCAAGACCTGTATAGTAAGAACCCATTTGCTTTAATTCAATTAATACCCTTTTCTTACCTTTTGTCATTTCTAAAACTTCTTCTAAAAGTGGAATGCGTTCTCCTGAAAATTCCGTTCCAAACCAAGATCCTGCATCTAGTTCACGAAGTTCTTCAACAGTCAAATCGATTACTCTTCCACTTCCATTGGTGGTTCTGTTGACGGAATGATCATGAATAACCACAGGCACTCCATCTTTTGATAAATGGACATCTAACTCAATCGCAAAAATAGCCGGATGATCAATTGCAAGTTGAAAGGCAGCTATTGTATTTTCGGGTGCTTTTCCAGACCAACCACGATGGGCAACACATGTATTCATTGTCGTTCCTCATTTCTTTATATTTTTTGTGAATCTAAGTATTTAGCAAAATGGCACTTAAGGACCTTATTTATTTAACACCTGTATAAATGAATGCTCGAATGATTTGACGCTGGGCAAAGAAAAACACAATTAAAATAGGAATAACCAAAATCATATTTCCAGCCATCAATACATTCCAGGCTATACCACCCTCTACTTCTCTTAACTGTGAAATCCCAATAGGCAGCGTTCGGGATGCTTCACTCGTTGTCATGACTAGTGGCCAAAAATAATCATTCCAATGGGTAATAAAGCTGAATAATGCAAATGTAATGAGTACAGGTTTTGCCATCGGGATCATAATTCGAAAAATGATTTTCCACTCTGATGCTTCATCTAATCTTGCCGCTTCTAGAAGCTCTTCAGGAACTTGCATAAATGACTGCCTAAGCATAAAGATTCCAAATGCACTTGAAGCAAATGGTAAAATGAGTGACCATAATGTATCCAGCAGTCCCCATGAACTCATCTGTAAATATACAGGGAGAAAAATTAATTGTGCTGGAATCATTAATGTAACCATAGTTAGCGCAAAGAAAAATTTACTTCCTCTAAATTGATAACGTGCAAATGCATAAGCTGCAGGGATGATGGTTAAAAATTGCAAAATCAAAATAGCAATAGAGACAACTAAACTATTTAAAAAGTAATGCAAAAACGGTCCTGAATTCCAAGCCTTAGAGAAGTTCTCCCATACAAATTGTTCAGGGATCCACTTTGGCGGAAACGTAAGGGTTTCACCTAACGTTTTGAATGATGTAGAAATCATCCATACAAATGGTAGAGCGAATATAGCAACTACAAGAATAAGTCCGAGTCCATTTAATACCTTTCCTATTGATAAAGATTTCATATAGATCCTCCCCATTAACGGTAATGAACTTTTCGTGAAAGAATACGAAAGTAGACGATCGTTAGCAAACTCACAATAATAAGTAAGAGCACTCCAGCTGCAGATGCATACCCGATTTTAAAGAAACGGAATCCATTTTCATAAATGTAATAAACAAACGTGTTTGTTGAGTTAATAGGCCCGCCTTTTGTCATAATTGAAATTGTTTCAAAAACCTGAAAGGAACCAATTAAACTTATGACAGTTAAAAAAAACAACGTTGGAGATAGCATCGGGAGTGTTAGCTTAAAAAATGTACGCACTTTGCTGGATTCATCAAGTTCCGCTGCTTCATAGATGTCACGGGGGATGCTTTGAAGCCCAGCTATAAATATTAAAGTATTAAAACCAATCCCCTTCCAAACAGCTACAATGACAAGCGACAGTAAAGAAGTACTTGGATCTGTCAACCATGGGACATTTGAAATTCCAAATAAATTTAAGAACCAATTCAATAATCCATAATCTGTATCCATAAGCCACATCCAAAGCATGGACACGGATACGAGAGAAATAATGTGAGGGCTAAAAATGGCACCCTGTATCATTCCATATAACGCTCCCTGTCTATTCAACCAAAGTGCCAGCAGCAACGAAATAGAAATAGTTAATGAGACAGTTAACGTCGTATACGTAAACGTATTTTCCATGACTTCTATAAATTCGCGTTCAGAAAAAAGGGTTTTAAAATTGTTGCCTCCTACAAACGTTTTTTCGGGACTTACAAAATTCCAGTCATGCATACTTAAATAAATCATGTAGCCAATCGGATAAATAAAAAATAAACAAAAAACCGTTATAGCGGGTGCAATCATGATATATGGCCTGATCTTGTTCATTACCATATTAGATTCCTCCCTTTACCAAGACAGGCTCATCTCGCTTTATTGTGACCGTTCGATTCCGTTCACCTTCACGATCAAAGAAATACAGCTTTTCAAATGGGATAATGACATGAACATGCTTCACATCATATAAAGGATCTATTACACTTTTAACGTTCATCACACCTGCTTCGTTTTTCACAGTATAAATTGTTTCCGATCCTAATGTTTCCATTGTTAAAATTTCACTCTGGAGCATAATGGAATGCGGGTCTTTATTTTCGGTAAGAGAAAGCTGAATATGTTCTGGGCGAAACCCTACATATTTTACATCGCCATTCACTCCAGGCATGAAATCTTTCAGTTTATGATGTTCCAAAATATTCATTGCTGGTGTACCAATAAAATTCGCTGTGAAAATATTATTAGGATCATGATAAACTGTCATTGGACTGTCTGCCTGTTGAATTTCCCCTTTATTTAAAATGACAATTTCGTCCCCCATTGACATAGCTTCCACTTGATCATGCGTTACAAAAATGAAGGTAGTACCAAGTCGTTTATGAAGTTGAATTAATTCCGTTCTCATTTGCCCACGTAACTTAGCATCCAAATTGGACAAAGGTTCGTCTAAAATAAATACTTTTGGCTTTTTGACCATCGCACGTGCTAATGCAACACGCTGTCTCTGTCCTCCAGAGAGATTCTGAGGCTTTTTATCTAAATAATCGGTCAAGCCTACAATTTCTGATATCTCTTGAATAAGTGCTTCTCGCTCAGCTTTTGGTACTTTTTTATTCTTAAGGCCAAATTCAATATTTCCGCGGACTGTCATGGTTGGATATAATGCGTAATTTTGAAACACCATGGCGATGTTACGTTTACCTGGAGGTGTATCATTCACAAGCTTGTCTCCTATCCAAATTTCACCACCTGACTCTTTTTCGAGTCCAGCTATCATGCGGAGTGTTGTTGATTTACCACAGCCAGATGGTCCTACCAAGACTGTGAATGATCCATCTCGAATCGTTAAATTTAAGTTACTGATGACTTCCTCCTCTTTATAAACCTTCGAGACATTAACTAATTTAATTTCTGCCATGTGATTTCATCTCCATTTCAAAATGAACTGTTTTTTGAATAAAGAATAGATGAAGCAATTGCAAATCATTTGCCTCTTTCCTCTAACTAAATCCGTACGATTTGAAACCTTCGTAAAAATCCAGTTAATTCTTCAACCGTACTTACCGATTCATCCCAAACAGTCGAGTCTGCATGCTTATATTGAGAAATTAAGCATGTTCTGCCGCCAGCATGTTTAACAGGATATAAATCGTTAAAAGGATTGTCTCCAACCGAAAGTATTTGGTGAGGTTGATACCCTTCTGAAATAAGCCGTTCAAAAACGAACTGAATACCTTCCGGCTTGCCAGCATCAAAAAAGAATTCATCAAATACATGCTCAAGCTTCAAATGCTTCACAAATTCTGGACCAGAAGGACCTGGAGTATTTGTCATAAAAATTTTTCTTTCCATTTCTAAATTAGCTAACACTTCAAATAATGGATCATGGCGAAGAATACGGTATGGCTCACAAGTCATTTCTTTTCGTACTAATTCAAAAGCATGCTTTCGTTTTTCTTCACTAACGTTATGTCTGTCTCCAAAAACAGCTGCAATGCACCACGGGTCCCCCATATAGAAAAGAGGATCAACCGTTTCCTCTACTTCAACCTGTTCTTTATTTTCCCAGGAAAAACTAGAAATCGGCTTCAATTTATCATGAGTGTATATTTTTTGATTTTTATAGTTATAGAAATAACCAAATCGTACAGGGTGATTTCCTTCCAGGATTGCATAAGCTTCGTTAATTTGTTGTTGCAACTCCTGTTCTGTTAGCTGATCATTAAGCATATACCGTAAATAACGTCCTAAAAACGTATAATCCTGATACAATGTTCCATCTAAATCAAAAATCATAACTTTTATATCTTTCAACCAATCCATATGTTCACTCCTAAGTAGAAAGTGAGGAAGAAAAGCTTTATAAATCTACTTTTCTTCCTAAATATTTGATAAAACTTATTGATTATTTACCTTTATTTTTGAAGCAATTGATTTGCCTTTTCAGCTGCTGTATCTAAGGCATCCTGTGGTGCAAGATCTTCTTCTATGATTGTTCGGGAAATTTCATCCGTAATGATTGTTGCAATCTCTGGATAGGCTTCAACCATTGGGCGGGCTTGACCATATTGCAATTGATCTACTGCTACTTTAAATTGTGGCTTCTCTTTATAAAGAGCCTGCATTTCTTCTGTCTCAATTGCAGAAAGACGACTTGGTAAATAACCTGTATATGAGCTTGCATAAACTGTTTGTTCAGTTGCTGTCATCCATTTAATAAATTCCCATGCTGCATTTTGTTTTTCTTCGTCAAGACCTGCAGTCATAACCAGATTTGCACCGCCAGTTGGAACAGCATGTACTTTATTTGACGGCATAAATGCAGTATTTAATTCAAAGCCTTGTTCTTCAGCAACACTTAAATTGTAGGATAGATCTGCTGTAGATGAGAAAATCATCGCAGAACGGCTATTTGCAAAATCTTGTTTCTTTACTTCTGCAGCTTCTTCACCGCCAGGAATTTTAATTAATCCTTCCTTCTCTAACTTTTTCCAAAATTCAAGTGCTTCGACACCAGCTTTTCCATTAAATGTTGCCTGAGACTCATCATCAGAAAGCATTTTTCCTTCTCCTTGCGCAACAAATGCTTCATACATCCAAATATCCACCGGCATTGTCATCCCTACAGTTTCTCCCTCTTTTGTAAGAGCACGTAAATATTCTTCAAATTCAGCCCAATCTTTTGGACCAGCCGGATCTAAACCAGCTTCTTTTAACATCGTTGTATTCATATAAAGGATTGGAGTACTACGTAAATATGGGAGTCCATAAATTTTTCCGTCAACGTAAGAGTTCCCCATAAGGCCAGGGTTAAAATCATCTAAATTAATATCATCTCGCTCAATAAAAGGTGTTAAGTCCTGTGTCATACCAGACTTTGCAAATACACCGATTGATGCAATTTCATTCATTGTCACTTCCGGGGCATTTTTTGCAGCAAATGCAGCCTGAGTTTTCGCATGAAGTTCATCATATGTTCCTTGATATTCTGCTGTTACGTGAATCTTATCCTGTGATTCGTTAAACATTTTTACAAGATTTTCATTGTTTTCACCAATTTTGTCTCCCCACGCGTACCAAAACTTAATTTCGATTTTATCTTCGGCCGCAGAAGCCTCATTTGAATTCTCGTTGTTAGCTTCTGTTCCAGAGGATTCTGTTGAGTTACATGCTGTTACAACAAATAGAGCGATAAGCAAAAGTAAAAAACTGTATAATTTCTTCATGTTTAATTTCTCACCCTTCTTCTTTTAAATTCCAACTTTGTTGTTATACAAATTGATGATACCTAAGCCTATTTTGATCCTTCACCTCCCCAAAAAATAAAAGAGACCCCAAATATAAAGGCAAAAGCCTAATAGATTTGAGGTCTCTCTAATTGAACCAGTTTGTGTTTATATTTACTTGACGTCTTTAATATTACAGATCAATTATTAAGATAGTTTCAATTGTTTGTAAATAAACATTAAGAATCTACAAATTAATGTAAAAATTTATATTTTTCGATAAAGTGAGACTTCCATCCCTCTTTGTTTCTCTCGAATCTTGAAGTGGGTGTCTTACTAACTGTTAAGAATGAGATAAATTCAGTTTACATCATCTGTTAAATCTGCTTTCCAAACATCTATATTTGATGTCGTAACAGCAGCGGCTCCACTTTCTATCGCTTCTTTTGCATGTGCTTTTTCGGATAATAATCCCCCGGTGATCAATGGTTTATTAATTTGTTTTGAGATTGATTGAATTAAATATGGTAGGCGAGAAGGCATAATTTCAATAATATCTGCTCTATTTTTTTCAATTGACTCTATGATATTGTTATATACTTCCGTGTCTATCATAAACACACGTTGAATCACCATTAACTTCAATTTTTTTGCTTGAACAACTAAACCAGGCTTCGTTGTGACAATTCCAAGCGGCTTTACATAATGAGAAATAAATTCAAGACCTTCAACATTCATACTTAAGCCGCCAATCTTTTCAATATGTACAAAAACAGGTAGACCTTCTCTTTTAAAAAGATCCACATACTGTTTCACAGACAAAATGTTTCCTGTCATTAGAAACACTGCACTAATTTTATCCTTATGTTTGATGACTGTTTCAATATACTTTGAATCTTTCACTGCTGCTATTTTTTTATAATTGGATAGACGTTCAAAAAACACAGCTTTTTCTGATTTCATTACTATACAATTCCCTCCTGTTCTAATTCTGATAGTTAAATTTTAGCATAGTCATATGCTATTTTTAGGATTCCTTCTATTATAAGGTTCGCAATCATATTATTATGTGACAGACTCTTTCTAAAATTTTATTATAACGATCGATGGAAAACCTAAAAATAGGAAAAACAGCGAGTCACAATTTCTCGCTGTTTTTATTTGATAATTCAATTTGTACTTTCAACCCAAAAAACCCAGCTTTGATTTATATTTTACAAAAAGTAACTATTCGCTTGATTAAAGAATTGTGATTGCTCATAATTGTACGTTACTTTTGAAAAGTCAAATGGTTGTCCATTCGTTAAGTGGAATACAGATTCCATGTAAAGCTTTGGGTCGCCCTTTTTTAGCCCTAAATAAGTTGCCTCTTCTTCATTTAGTTTATCAACATGAAGAAACACATCGGAAAATCCAATCTTTAATCCCAGTCCTTCAGTAATATAGTGAAAGATGGATTCTGAGACAATTTCTTTATTTAAATAAGTAACGATTGATTTATTATAATACGATTCCTCTAAGCACAATGTTTGTCCATGGATGAAACGTATTCTTTTAACATAATAGATATCATCATCCTGCTTGATGTTTAAATTAAGAGCTGCCTCTTGTGTTGGTTTCCTCACGTCTAATTCTATGATCTCTGAAGTAATTTGAAAATCTTCAAGGTCCTTTTTAAATCCTTGGTTTGAAAGAAGACTAATGTATCCTTTTCGCTTATGTCTTCGAACAAAGATCCCACTGCCTCTAACCTGAAATACGACCCTTTTTTCTCTAATAAATCTAGAGACTTCGTAATTGTACTTTTACTCACTTGATATTGATTCATGAATGTTTCTAATGAGGGCAATTTATATCCTTGTTGAAGCTCGTGTACTTCTATATACTTCTCAATTTCATTAGCAATGTGTTGATATTTTAACATGGTACATTCCTCTTTTTTTATTTATCTCACACAGTAACTGAATTATTCCATACGCCTCTTCTTACACACCAATCGAAATTATCTAAAAGGTTATTCAATCTAATGTTGAAGAATGATCATTGTAAGGCGCAAATCTATTTAGGGTTTGCGCTTTTATTTGGCTGTAGAACAAACTTTTCTAAGATTTGAAAAAGCCCATTCCTTAAGCCTGCGTTGTTCTATTTTCATCACCCCTTTTCCTTTTCACTATTTAGAGTTATGATAGTATTGTTTTGTTGAAATAATACCATGCTATCAATCTAGGGTGAAAAGAAGGACGGAATGAAATGAAAAATCTATCATCATCTGCAACAATCTTTGCATCCCTGCAATGGTTGTTTTTTATCTTTGCAAATACAGTTGTTGTACCGATATCGATTGGTACTGCGTTTGAATTGCCTTATCATGAAATCTCTGTCATCCTACGTAGCTCTCTTATTTTCACAGGGATTGCTTGTTTATTACAAGGGTTAATTGGGCATCGTTATCCTCTGATGGAAGGACACTCAGGCATCATGTGGGGGTTGATGCTTAATTTATGCGTGATTGCTTCCTCTACAGGCACTGATCTCCAAACGATTGGCGGAGGGATAGCAAGCGGTATGCTGCTTGCCGGAGTTGTTGTCTTAATTTTAGGTTCGTTACGACTTATTTCTTATATTCAAAAAGTGTTTACACCAATGGTCATGAGTGTTTACTTATTTTTATTAACCTTTCAATTAATCCTTATTTTCTTCAAAGGTATGTTAAAGGTTACTCCTGACGGAAAATTAGATCTTCCTATTAGTCTATTTTCATTAGGTGTTGTTTTGTTAGTATGTTTGATTAAAATCAAAGGAAAAGCTGTGATCAGTAATTTTGCGATACTAATAGGAATTGTCGTTGGATGGATTTTTTACCTAATTTTATTCCCTACTGAGCAAAGTGTTATTACTGACTCAAACTCGGGGCTACACCTATTTCCATTAGGTACACCAAACCTGAATATCGGCATTATTGCTATTACATTTTTAGCAAGCTTAATCAATTTAAGTAATACAATTGCATCAGTCACTACGACATCAACCATGTTCAATGATTCGTTTTCACAAAGCCGTTTAGATCGTTCGTATTTACTTAATGGTGCTTATTCTATTGTTGCTGCTTTATTCGGGTTAGTTCCTTATGCGCCCTTTGCTTCATCGATCGGGTTTTTAGAAAGTACCCGGATCTTTCAGTTACGACCATATCTTATCGGTGGTGGATTAATGGTCCTGTTAGGAGGCGTCCCTTTTTTAGGTAACTTACTAGCCACACTACCTGTTACAGTAGGTAATGCTGTTTTGTTTGTTGCCTACTTTCAATTGTTTGGAACTTCTTTAAAAAGCATCCACAATCAAACGTTTAACTCCATTACCATTCACCGCCTGGCCGTACCTGTTTTGGTGGGAGTTTGTATAATGAATATGGATCCTAAAATATTTAACACTTTACCTAGCTTAATCCAACCGTTAGTTTCAAATGGATTTATTATGGGCGTATTAATTTCCATCTTTTTAGAAATGTTCGTGAAATGGGAAAAGGGAAATGTTTCGATGAATGAAATTGAGGTGTAATAATAGGGAAAGAAGGCATGTTACTAATGTGCCTTCTTTTTTTATGAGAAAGATTCCTTACTTTCCAGTAAAATCTCTTTTAATTGGTCAACACTTTTAACTATATAAGTAGGGTTTGATTGGTTCAGTTCCTCTATTGAACCATATCCATACGTTACTCCTATTGAGTCTATTCCAGTGTTATTTGCTCCCATTATATCGTTCTATCGATCCCCAATCATAATAAAATCACTATGTTTAAAATCAGGAAATTGATCTAGTACGTATTGGATAATTTCAGTTTTTGATGCTCTTGTTCCATCAAGATGACTTCCGACAATAAGGTCAAAATACGAATCAATATTAAAATATTTTAGAATTTGCTCTGCAAAATAATAGGCTTTGAAGTTGCGATAATTAAAGAAAAACCTTGTTCTTTTAAGGATTTTAATAAGATAGGAATATTTGAGTATAATTTATTTTCAAACATTCCCTTTTCCTTTATAAAAGCACATTTCTTTATGAAATGCGCAAAATTGAGAGGCTTTTACTTATTTTTAATGATGCGAAGTTTCAGTCCTATGAATATACAGACTCACATGAGGTAACTATTTTCCTAATGATTCCTTTAAAATCGTTGTTAAATATTCGACGTTAGTTATTTTTTTATTGCATTCGCTGCTTTCTGTACAGATATAATTTCCGATAGATTTGTAATAATCCGGGTTTTTCGATTTTTTCGCTTTTGTTACCGTTGAAAAATAGGCAACCTCACCGAAACTATGACAGACGGAACAATAATTAGCTTTACTAGTCGGTGTCAACTTACATTCAATGCCGACCATTTTTCCATCAAGCTCATAAACAATAAATTTTTTGTTTGACCTTGGATCGTTCCAGCTCAAATAGGTCAACGTGCTGTGGTCGATACTTGATAAATCAGGCAGCTTTAATTTTTTATTTTTCGGAAACATTTTCTTCAATTGCTGTTCAGTGATTTTTGGGAAAGGAATCAAAAAGGACGATAAATGTTGGATATATTGCTCATACTCCTCGTCGGTTTTTAAACTGGATAGATCCAGTATTTCCTGCTGATCCAAAGTTGCATTTGGAATGAAGTCCAAGATTTTAGCGTTGGCTAAGTCAATTTCAGCTGCCAAGACACTTTGGGGTACATTCCTTTTAGAGATGTCCTTTATCAAAGCAATCTGCTTTTTTATAAAATTTAACTGTTCATTTTTTATGAATTTATCTGTCATCACGTAACTCTCCTATTCATTTGCCTGATGTCTCTTTATACTTATTTTAAAGAGTACAGTAAGCTTCTAAAATGGAGAAAATGACTTAGAAACGTTTTTTACATAAGAAATGTACAAGGCACCTGAAGGTAGACACCAAATCTTAGTACAGAATTTGTATACTTTCTTTACTTTTTAAAAAGCACTGATGAAGTTTTCCACCAGTGCTGATCTTCTACCTTTTATGTGAATAAACAATTTTCTTTATGGTTTCGGTTGAGAGGTAATATTCATTAGCTAGTTGCTGAATACTGCGGCCACTAGTAAAAGAATTTCTAATGTCGGCATTACGACGATCAAGAAGCTGTCGCCCACCGCTTGAACTTCCCCATTTCCGATACTCTGTTTCCTGCTTAGGAATATAAAGGGTCTCCCCTTGGATATACTTTTGAATTTCCACAATTAGCTTTTCAGGTAAAACCTTGGTTGCATTAATATATTTCAATTTTGCCCGCCCCTTATTTTGATTTTTTTAAATAAGGTGCAAAGCCAAAATATTAGAAAAGCTTGTTCAGCGATAAAATTAAATGTTTCGCCCCATGCAAAGTATCGCCTTTCCAATACTAGGCTTTGCATGAGTGGAAGAAGTCCCAGACAATCTTAATTGATTCTCCATCTGTAAGCACCCCCTTTAATGTAAAATTATAACAAAATTTATGGTTTGATTGAATTGTTTTAGCTATTTAAAAGGTGAATTTCAAATTGCCTTTCTCCTGTATTAGGAAGTAAGAAAAATTTTAATACTTGAAAAATAAAATAAAATCTAGTAAACTCTTCAAAGAACTTCCTAAAACAAAATAAAAATTACCTGTATAACCTCAAGAATACGGCTTGAGGGTCTCTACCAGGAACCTTAAAATCCTGATTACAGAAAATGAATGATTCGTTTTCTGTAATCAGGATTTTTTATTACTTTCTGAAAAAAAATTCACTCAATAGAAAGGATGAAAATAGACTATGAACATAAAAGTTTTTATACTTGCATTATCTACTGTCGCAGTTGGATTGGTTGAATTAATTGTAGGAGGAATACTGCCTACTATTGCTAATGATTTTAACATCTCATTAAGCACTGCTGGACAACTTATTTCTGTTTTTGCACTTATTTATGCTGTTGCTGGTCCTGTTTTACTTGTTTTAACCAGCAAAATAGAGCGAAAAAAGTTATATCTAGCTTCCTTGTTTGTTTTCTTTATCGGTAATATCATGACATATTTTAGTCCGAATTTTACCTTTATGATGATTGCAAGGATTTTGACTTCAATGAGCACAGCACTTATCGTTATACTATCTTTAACAATCGCTGCCAAGATTGTTGCTCCAACACACCGTGCAAAGGCTTTGGGGCTCATATATATGGGCATTAGTTCATCACTTGTAATGGGCGTACCGCTTGGAATACTCATTTCTGATACATTTGGCTGGCGCGTCATTTTCCTTGGAATTGCGATTTTATCGATTGGTTCGATCACCCTTATTTCAATCTTTTTAGAACGAGTCCCAGGGGAAAACGCGATTCCACTTTCACAACAATTAAGAGCAGTCTGTAGCGCGAAAATAGGTAGTGCACATCTAGCCACAATGTTTATGCTGGCAGGTCATTATACACTGTATGCCTATTTCACTCCATTTTTAGAAACAGAGCTTCATATGAGTTCCCACTGGATCAGTATTTGTTATTTACTATTTGGAATTGCAGCAGTAAGTGGTGGAGGATTCGGAGGAATTCTTTCGGATACAATTGGACCTCGTAAAAGCATCATCGTTGTGATCAGTGCATTTGCCTTTATTCTTTTCTTATTACCATTAGCGACTTTTTCACTTATCCTGTTCATACCAGTCATGATGGTTTGGGCAGCATTAAGTTGGAGTCTGGCACCACCTCAACAAAGCTACTTAATTCAAACAGACCCTGCAACATCCGACATCCAGCAAAGCTTTAATAATTCGGCATTACAAATCGGTATTGCACTCGGGTCAGCATTAGGTGGTATCGTATTAAGTGAAACTGGAACTGTTTCTAATACTGCTTGGTTTGGTGGCGTCATTGTCTTACTCTCTTTACTTTGTGCAGTCTTTTCTTTAACAAGAAAAACGATAAGAAGAGAAAATTCGATTGAGGTTTCGTTTTCACAAAAGTCAAATACTCATCATCATGCTTGACATCATGAACAACTTTTCGAAGAGTGAAAATAATCTTGTAAGAACTTATGTTAATTGCAAAAAGATGCGCAGACTGCTATTTAAGCCATGTGCCAAATTAATTAAATAGGTCAACCGTTACACTAACCTGGTTGACCTATTTATTATTATTGCCTAAAGGACTTTTTCATGTTTTCTCAAATTTTAGCCCATTTTTCCCTTACTTCTTTGTATTCTTCTTTTGTTATAGGTATAACAGAACCATGTCTCTTTTTGGTAGAGCCTAGAGAATAACCAGTTTACTAAATCATTAGAATCCCAAACAATAATGGATTTACTTCCAGCAGTCTGTGCAGCATCCCATCCTTTACCGCTTGCAATACGTAAATCGGTAGCAATCATAAAGAATTTATCCCCTTCTGCTGAGCGTAGGATAAAAGGATCACGTACTCCCTTTTCACCAATATTAGAAGATAAAACTGGTTGACAATCATTAAGGTATTCCAATTTTCTCTTTATAAGAATACCCACCCACTGATTGAACTTTTTCTCCTTTTTAGATTAAAAAAGTATAAATATAGTTTAAGATATCCTCGTTAGTTTCCGATATATAAAATAATAAACTTCACCTTAAAGGAGCAGCATATGAAAATCAAACACAAATTATTTATCGCATTTACCCTTATTCTTATTATCCCTTCTCTTACTGTAGGGCTGTTAGCATATTATAGTGCAAAAAAAGAAATTAGGGAGGAACTTTTAGCTACAGCTAGAGAGAATATTGTTCTTTTAAATTCTAATATCGACAATACCATTGAACCCAAGGTTCACGACGCTAACTTTTTCTCTGAACAAATTAACTCAGAAATGTATGGAGATGATAGTGAAAATTCAGTTATCGGGCAGAAACTTAATCAATATATTGGGCTCCATCCCGAAGTACAAGCTATTTATATTGGAACAGTCGATGGAAGAATGATCACTTCTCCAAAACTAGATTTACCAAGTGATTATGATCCAAGAGAGCGTCCATGGTATCAAAAGGCAATGGAAAACAAACAAGAAGTTGCTATTACTAGTCCATATAAAGACGCAAGCTCCGGGGAAATGGTTGTTACCATTACAAAGTATCTTAGTGACGGTTCAGGTGTAGTTGGCATCGATTTAAGTATCAGCAGGTTAGAAGGAACTGTTCAAGAGTTAGTTATAGGCCATGAAGGTTATGCTGTTCTATTAGATGCTGAGAAAAATTTCATTGTTCACCCTAACAATCAAACAGGAGAAACAGCAACTGAAGAGTTTTATAATAATTTGTACACGAAAGAATCCGGAAGTTTTAGTTACGTCTTAAATAATGAGGATAAAGAATTACATTTCGAGACGAACAAAATTACAGGTTGGAAAGTAGCAGGTACATTCTTTACTAAAGAAATCAATCAATCTTCACAACCAATTCTTATAACCACAATAATGGTTATGGGTATCGCAGTAGTTTTAGGTGGTATTGCAGTAGTTATTATCGTTCTCTCCATAACAAGAAGATTAAATGAGTTGCAGAAAAAAGCTAAAAAGATTGACGAAGGCGATCTTACTGAATCTATTGAAATTACATCAAAGGATGAAATTGGTCAATTAGCTTATTCCTTTCGTAATATGCAAAATAGTTTACGGAATCTTTTAATTAAATTGGGAGATAACTCTACTCAATTAGCATCATCATCAGAAGAATTATCAGCTAGTGCTGAGCAGACTAGTCAAGCAGTAGATCAAGTCTCATCAGCCGTGGTAGAAGTAGCTAGTAGCGCTGAGAGTCAAACAAATAATATTGATCGTAATGTCGAGGCGTTAGGTGAGATTTCAAAAGGTTCATCATTGATTGCTTCAAATACAATCGCAGTAACAGAATTAACCAAAGCTACTACTTCTAAAGCTGAGGAAGGAGAAGTCTCAGTTTCTAATACTGTTACTCAAATGAACTCTATTTCACAATCTGTAAATAAATCAAACGAGATGATTAACTCTCTTTCTAAACGTTCAAAAGAGATTAGTATCATTGTGGAAGTTATAAAAGGTATTTCAGAACAAACAAATTTACTTGCTTTAAATGCGTCAATTGAAGCTGCTAGAGCTGGAGAGGCTGGAAAAGGTTTCGCTGTTGTAGCTGAAGAAGTCAAAAAATTAGCTGAACAGTCACAAGAATCTGCAAAACAAATTACTACACTAATCAATGATATTCAGCTCGATACTGAAAATACAGTAACTATTATGATGAAAGTAACCGATGATGTTAAAGAAGGGCTTACAGTATCAGAAGAAGCCATTCAAAAATTTAAAGATATCCTTTCAAGTATGAGAGATATTTCTCCACAGGTTGAATCAATTTCTTCTACAGCTCAGCAAATGTCTGCGAGTCTACAAGAAGTTGAGGCTTCAACAAACGTAATTGCTGACTCAGCTAAAAGTAATGCAGCCACAGCTGAAGAAGTTGCTGCAACAACAGAGGAACAATTAGCATCAATGGAGGAGATATCAAGTTCTGCTAGAGCTCTTTCAGTAATGGCTGAGGAATTACAGACTCTTATTAACAGTTACAAATACTAAATCGTTATTATCTAATAAAAAGATAAAAAAGAAGCTTCGGTATGAAGCTTCTTTTTTATCTTCCTAAATTAGAGCCTCGTTTGAAGAATAGAATGAGTACATTTTTCTACTCTAGCACCCTTTTCAAGTCGATTTGCAGAGACGATTTTATTAATGATCTCCAGGATACCAATAAAACTAACTTTTGATGAAACCTTTTTTAAATAAATCATACCATTCTTTTAGTTCTTTACCTTCTAAAACATCCAATTTACTTAAAATATCTCTCGAAAATTCTAGCGCTCCACTTCCATTAGCTGTGATTAGACAGCCATCACTAACAGATTGTTCGTCTATATATTTTTCATCTCCTCGATAATTAGGTGCCCCTTCTTTTAAATAAGGCAATGAATTACCTGTATGTTTATGATGATCAAGAAATCCATGATTCCCTAAAAAGGTAGTTGCATCACAAATTGCTGCAACCGGGATGTTCTTTCCAAAACAAAAATCCACAAGCTTCTTTGCCTGATTATTTTTTTCTTCTCTCCATCCAGTCCCTCCAGGAATAATCAACATCGCAAATTCCAATTTAAAGGAAAAG